>NZ_JBFARO010000007.1:0-180352 GCF_040677125.1 Actinomadura sp. NPDC049382 | reverse complement strand
CGCGAGGAGCTGATCTTCGACGCCAAGACCTACCGCTTCCTCGGCTGGCGCGGCACGGCGACGGGCGACACCCTGCCCGCCGCAACCACGACCGCAGACGTCGCCGTGACCAAGACCGCAACCGTCGACGCTCTCCCGGCGGGGGTCTCCACCTCCGGACACACCTGCCCAGACACACCCCGCGACTGACCGGACCAAACCGATGCAGGGCCGTGTGAGCCTCCCAGCGCCCACACGGCCCTGCTGGGCAACTCAGGCACACCCAGGCAAAGCCGACCGAACCGGCCCCTCTGGACGAAGCAGAAGGGAGTGGCTCCTTCGAGGGGACCAAGGCGGTCACGCGGTGAGGCCGTACCGCTCCGTCCGCTCGGCGGACCGGAACAGCACTGAGCTCTTCGGCCGGAGACCGCAGCCGGTCGCGCTCCCGTCCAACGTGATCGTTTCCGGGCGGAAGGTGGTGCCTGCTACCAACTCGGCGCTGCCCGTCCCGGCCGAGGGTGAATCTGGGAGTTCCTATGCCCACCGACCTGTACGGTGCGCGTGCTCGGCACCTGTCACGGCCGTTACTTGACGGCTTAGCACCGTCGGAGGTCTTGCTCCGCCTTCCGGGCGGGCCATCAGATGTCGGCATTGATCGAGGACGCTGAGACACGATTTGACCTCAACCGCAGTTGAGGTTCAAGGATCGTCAGCCAGGGGCACTGCCCCGGCTGCTTGATCATCAGGAGGATGTTCGTGGGCACGGATGCCGGCTTTTACTCGATCATCGACTACACCGTCGATGGGTTCGACACCCAAAGGGAGCTCGTGGCGGCCTTCGCCGAGATTCAGGAGCGGTGGGTGCGCTTCTATCCCGGCTACAGGTCGGCCCGCTTCCACGTGAGCACTGACGGCACGCGTGTCTACAACATCGTGCACTGGGCCAACGAGGCCGACTACCGCAACTTCGTGGAGACCTCCGACACCGAAGGCCGGATGGCCGCTATCGGCAAGGCACTGGAGGCCCTGTCCGGCAAGGCGGAAGCGCGCATGAGCGGGATTCCCACCTACACCGTCGTCCGAGAGGTCGGGCCAGGGCCACAGCGCCTGGACTCTTGATCAAAGCGGAAACCCTCACTTGGCGCGCTCCTCGCCGAACCAGGCAGGGCGCGCCTGGGACAGGGGCGCACCCTCACCCCAAGCCGCCACTCAGATCGGAGGACCCATGAAAGTCGAGATTTATGCCGATGTGCTGTGCCCGTGGTGCTACATCGGCAAGAGACGCCTGGCTGCTGCACTGGAGAGCATCACCAACCGCGCCAGCGTGGAGATCGCCTGGCGCAGCTACGAACTGGCCCCCGAGGAAGGCCGGGACCCCGGCCCCACGGCCGCCGAGGCCATGGCGGGATGGTGGGGTGCTCAGGCGCCGGACCGGATCGCCCGGATCCAGGCTCTGGGCGCCGCCGAAGGGCTGGAGCTCAACCTGCATCTGGCCCGGCCGGTGAACACCTTCGACGCCCACCGACTCTGCCGGCTGGCCGCCGACCGAGGCTCGGCCGACCGGATGATGGAGCGCCTGCTTCGTGCCTATCACTCCGAAGGACTGAACGTGGCCGACCCGCAGGTCCTTCAGCGCTTGGGCGAGGAGGCGGGACTGGACGCCGCCCGAGTGCGCGCCGTTCTCATCGGTGACGAATACGCAGAACAGGTGCGAGCCGACCGGCGTCGCGCGGCCGAGTACGGTGTCACCAGCGTCCCCTCACTGGTGATCGACGGCGGGCCGCCGGTCCCAGGCGTCCAGCCCGCCAGCGAGCTGCGCCGACTGCTGGAGCGCAGCCTCACCGGCTGACGAGAACCTGTCGCCACCATTCACGACATCTCGTCGCATCTACTGACGACGGCTCCACGCTCAGCACCCACCGAAAATGCAGGATAGATCTGAACAAGATCGGGACCTTGTGCGGACCCACTTCTCGTCCCACAGGTCAGCGCATCAGGCCCGGCAAAGTTCGACCGGAACGGACGCTTGCTCCGCCCTCCGGGCGGACCATCGATATCTGATGGCCCATCATGCGCGCGACGGCGCCTACGGGCACCGCGACCCAGAGTGCTGCCCACGCCGCGGTTTTCTCCGGAGCTCCCGATGAGGTCCTGGACGACGTTCCTCCCAACCGGCTGGGCATGCTCACCGTACCCGGCGGGCGAGCCCTCGCATTTCCCCCTTTACCATGGCTATGCCCGCGAACAGCGATCGAACCCGTAGGCGGCGTGACCAAACGGCTATGCCACTTGTTCTTCGAGCCGGCGCGAGATGATCACGCAACACACGATCACCCCCAGGTCTACCGTGTAGCGGGGCCTGGCTTCGGCGCTGCGCAACTCAGCCAGGGCACGCGTCTGCTGAGCGAACTCGGGGGTTCCTCAGCAAGCATTTGGGCGCACGGCGCCGTGTCGGCGGCGGCCTGCCGGGCGACCTGATCCTACGTTCCAGTCACGATTCTGCCCTACTCAGAGCGGGCGCCGCTTCTGCCTGCAGTTCACCGCCGCCACCAGTCCGACCGGGCGGGCCAGGCCGGCGGCTAACGGTGCGGCGTTCCCCCGCGCTGATCGCGGTCGGCCGCGACGCGGCCTTCCTCACACCCGGCCCAATCGGCCCCGGCCCCTCCGCTCGGCATTGACCGGCTCGACTCAAGAATCGACGCGTCCAGCGTGCTCGCCTTATTCAGCGCTCCTGTCGAGCGGCGCCGGTCCTGTCCCATGGTCGACCCCTGCGACATTCTTTCCGTGCCGATCGGCGATGACCGTGGCGAGGACGAGGAGAACGACAACACCCGCAAACCCCACAGCAGGAAGAAACCAAATTGAGGAATGAATGGAATCCGTGGCGATCGTGACGAGGGCCCCCACAGCCGTCGCGGCACCCATGAGGTATCCAAGACCCGCACAGGCCGACAGCCAGGGCCCCGCGGCCTTATGGCCCGCCACCCATGCGACATCCGACGACTGGGTGGCTTTGGTCCTCAATCCGATAGCAGAGTTTCTGTCGAGGGTTCCGCTCGCAATGGAACTTCTGATGAAATGACTCAGGCCAGACAATGCAAGAAGACCCAACGCGGCAAAGAAGAGAGCGCCTCGCTCTTCCATTTTTTCAACCTTTCATTCGTTGGTCAAAATAGGCGGCGAAGCCTTATATCATTGTCCTGCCGTCAGGATAACAGACAGGTGCACAGAAGACGCCAAGGGCCATATTCGCGGTGATTTCGGGGTGCCTCGATGTTGCGACATCAGGTGACGGTGGGCCGAGCGGGTCGTGCCAGGCCATGACCGGGTTCTCGCTGCCGCCGCTGCCTTGTGCATGGCGCCGCGCTCGGGTCGCCGGTGCGCATGCTGCTGTCCGGCGGAATCTGGGTGGGAGCGAACGCGCGTCGCCCAAGGCGTGGCTATCAGTTCGCGCCTGAGATGGCCGCGCTGATCGCGGCGCTCAGGAGCAGGATTGCGCCCATGATGGGGCCCGCCGATCGGCTGGTCGGTGCGGTGGTGCGGCGCAGGAGCGGCACCACCGAACCGAGCGCGACCAGTTGGACGATGCCGACGACCGCCACTCCGGCGTCTTCCAGCAGCAGCGGCAGTGGCAGGAAGTGCGCCGCGACGACGACCGCCACCCACCACGCCATCCACCGCGACGCCGCACGCCCGGCCAGGCGCAGGCAGCCGGCACCCGCAGCGATGACCTCGGCGGCGACCAGAGCGCCGAACCACGGGTACCGGCCCTCCAGCGCGGTCGGCTCATCCCAGTTCGCGGCCGTCAGCACTCCGAACACCACGGCGAGCCCGATGCCCGCCACCGCCCCCGCGCCGAGCCAGATCCGCCATGGCCGGGGCGGGTTCTCCTGCGACCATCCAAACCACGCGAAGGCCATCAGGCCGAACCAGGCCGTCGTGAAGTACTGGTCTCGCAAGAAATCGGTCAGCAACGCAACTCGCATCAGTCAGCCGGGAAAAGTGATCACTTTACCTTCCGGTGGGGCAGCCGGGACGTGCAGGTACTCATCCGGCGGCCGACCCGCTGAAGGACGAGCAAGTCGCGGCGTCGGCGGATCGGTCGGCACGGATAAAGCCCAGCCCGGCCGGAAACGGCAGTGGCCGAGTCGGCGGTCGGCCGGGGGGCGACCATGCCTTCGACCGCGGCTGCCGGACGGCACGATCATGCGGGTCGCGCACCCCGGCCACCGTCCGGTGGGGCGGCACGGCGGGGCAAAGCTCGGCCGGTGTCCCCGCCCGGTCGAAGATCACCCCCTGCCCGACCAGCGCGCCGACGCATCCCGCCCCCGCCCTGCCTCCGCAACTGACCACCGCCGAGCGTGATGAGGCCAAACGGTTGCGCCGCGAGAACTCCGTGCTCAAGCGGGCCAATGAGATATTGAAGGCGCAAGCGCGCTTTTCACCACCGAGCTCGGCCAGCCCCGGACGAAGGAGTCATGCTGGTCGACCAGCCGCGTGACCGCTTCGGGGTCGAGCCCGTCTGCCGGGTCCTGAACCTGTGCCCGGGCACCCACTGCGGCCGCAAACGCCGCCGACCCTCAGCCCGCGGCCAGCGCAATGCGGTCCTGAGCGAGCAGATCGAGGCAGTTCATCAGGCCAGCTATGGCACCTACGTGCGCCTACCGCGTGCACAAGCAACTGCGCCGACAAGACGTGCAGGTGGCGCGCTGCACGGTAGAACGACTGATGCGCGCCCATGGCTTGCAAGGCGTGCACCGCCGCGACCGGCGGCGCACCACCGCCCCCGACGAGTCGGCGCCGCGGCCGCCGGACCTGGTCAATCGGCAGTTCTCGCCAACCGGCCAGACCGGCTGCGGCTGGCCGACATCACCTATGTGCGCACCTGAGAGGGGTGGATGTACGTGGCTTTTACGCCGGACGCCTTCTCCCCGCCGGATCGTGGGCTGGCAACTGGCCGATCACCTGCGCACCGACCTGCCGCTGGAACGCACGGGAGATGGCGCTGTGGCAACGCGGCCGCGAACGGCCAGTTCGGGCGGGCGCCCTGATCCATCACTCCGACCGGGGCTGCCAGTACGTCAGCTTCCGCTACCAGGCTGACCGACCTGGGCGTGACCGCCTCGGTCGGCTCGGTCGGCTCGGTCGGCTCGGTCGGCTCGGTCGGCGATTCATATGACAACGCGATGGCCGAGTCGCTGAACGCCAACCGGTGCCAGAGAAACCGGTCTTCATCGAACCCGGTGGCCTTCAACCCTCACCTGTTCATCTCGCTGAACACCGCGCTGGACGACAGGCCAGTTTGCCTGGACTACTCCAGACCCCTTCCGGGTCTGCCCGCGCCCCTCGGGCGGCTCCGAATCCACCGGCAGCTAGAAGAGGCGGCTAGCAGCCGGCGGCCATGCCCTGTGCTGGGTAGCTGGCCAGATCACCGCTCGGGAAGCTTGGGGAGCACCTTGCAGACACGGATACGGCCGTTCAGCCCGGTCCATCTCAGCCTCTCGGTCAGCCGGGGACCCGGCCCCACGAGCACCAGTTCGCCACCAGCAGCCTCTGCTTGCCTGCACAGCCGCACGAAGGCGTTGAGCCCCGACGAGTCACAGAAGCTCACCTGCGACAGCATCAAGGCGATACGCGGTGGTGTCTCCTGCACGATCAACTTGCCCACCCGATCGACCAGCGCTGGAGCCGTAGCGACGTCCAACTGCCCCCGTAGCTCAACCGTGAGCCACCCTCCATCCATCTCGACGACCGCACTCAGCCGTCGGACAGATGATTCCGCGTGCGGCAACCCGGTCATCTCGTCTCCATCCCCCGACACAGCACAGCTCTCAACTCATGCCCGGATGCCGAGCCGCCATCCCGCCCACCACCGTCGAGCAGGGCTCCACCGCTGGAGGCCCACCACGACCGTGGGCATCGAATCGGTCTCGCCCAGGCCATCCCCGATGTCTGCTCTACGCCCCAGTGGGTGCACGGGCTCGGCTCGGCCTCCGGTGCGCAAGAACGGTCAGCGCGCCGCCGTGGCCTCCCCGCGTCGAGACTTGCGTCCAGGCCCTCACTGACAGAGCATGTAGCCCTCCCACCCCCGGGCAGAGGCGAGCTAGGCGATGGAGCCACTGCGCACATCGGCTGCGACACACGGCATCTTCACCGTGATCACCCTTGTCGGTGAACTCGACTACGCCACCGCCGACCGCGCACATGGCCAGTGCCAGCAGGCCCTCGCCAAGCCAGCCCACACCTCATCCTCGACGTTTCGGCTTGACCTTCACGGACTCCAGCGGACTGGCCGTCCTGGTACACGCCGACCAGCTCGCACGCGCGCTCAAGCGGCCAGTGACCCCCCTCGTTGGAGCCTCCCGGCCGGTTAAGCAAATGCTTGCGATCACCGCTTTACCGAGTGCTTCGCCGTCTACCCCACCCTCCAAGCCGCCCCAGACCATCGCCACCACCCCGTCGCCTCACTCGGCCGCGACGCAATGATCGACGGTATGGGGTCTGAGTGTGTCGGTCAGAAGCAGCAACGCTTGTTCACGTGTTCGGTGGATGCCAGCGGGGCGTCCGTCCTGGAGATGTCGATGAGGTTCAGTAGCGGCCGCGCGGCGTGTGGTGGCTGTGCATGACCGAGGGCTGGCCGACCCGCTCTTTGCGGTGTGGTTGTGATCGCGTTTGCGGGTCAGTTCGCTGTGGCCTGCTGTTGTTACTCGGCGCGCGGGTCTGTGGCCGAGCGGGGCCGAGTGGCGGATCCCGCGCCGATGCCGCATGATCATTTACTTTCGACGGGTCGAGTTCCGGAGGGGAAGTGTCAGGTGACGCGTTTTCGCGGGGGGAACGTGCGGGCGAGGAGCGCGCTGGCCGCGACCGTCGTCGCGGTGGCGGCTCTGCTCACCGTCGGCGGCGACATCACGCAGAGTGCCCCGGGCGCGCGGGGCGCCGCGCCTGAACCGGGCTGCGCCCTCCCGCCGCCCGCCCGCCAGACCTCCGCAGCGCCCTCCCCCGGCGCGACGGCATCACGCGGGACGGGCCGTCCCGCCAAGGGGCCGGCCGAAGCGCCGGTCAAGGGGGGCGTCGAGCACGGCGGCGACTTCAACGGCGACGGGCGCCGTGACATCGCGGCCTCTGCCCCTTTCCGCATGACGGACATGCCCGACAGGAAACTCTCGGGAAGGCTGGCGGGCGCGTACGTCGCCGTCGTGTACAGCGGCCCGCAGGGCCCGGACCCGTCCAGACGGCACATCGTCACCCACGAGTGCCTGGACGTGCCGACCCGCGAGAAGCCGAACTTCACGTTCGGCACGAGCCTGGGGTCGGCCGACTTCGACCACGACGGCTACGACGACCTGCTGGTGTCCGGGCAGGACGGCGGATACAACATGCTCGGTCCCCCCGCCTTGACGATCGTCTACGGCGGCCCGAACGGACTCACCAGCCGCGCGGTGGAGATGTTCCTGGGAGGGAAGGAGGAACAGGGCTACTTCGACAGCGTCGCGATCGGTGACTTCGACGGCGGCGGCGACCTCGACATCGCCGCCACCCAGGGAGCATTCGGCAATCTGTACCTGTTCCGGGACGTGGTGGACCGCCCCGTCGCCGCCGAGCGGAGCGAGTTGATCAAAAGCCCGCCGGACGTGGGTGAGCCGGATGACTCGTTCGGCTCCCTGCGGGTCGGCGACTTCAACGCCGACGGACGCGCCGACCTTGTGGTGATGGTCGACTGGCTGTCAGAGGCCGAGCCGCGCTACCGGTGGGGTGAGGTGCGGCTCGGAGCCCCGGAGGGGCTGGGCGGGCGGGCGAGCGTGTTCGGGATGAACCGGACCTCGCTCGAGACCAGGGTCGGTGACGTGACCGGTGACGGCCGGCCCGACCTGGTCATGCTGGACGAGGCGGAGCGGACGATCTCGGTGGCGCCGGGGACCTCCACCGGGCTCGGGGAGCTGCGCAAGTCCGCCATGCCCTTCGAACCCGTCAAGGAGCGCATGGACGGCCTGGAAGGGGCCCCGGACATGACGACGGCGCTGATCGGGTTCGCCGTCGGCGACGTGGACGGCGACGGCACCGCGGACGTCGCCCTCGCCGACGGCGGCAGGATCGCGGTCCTGCGCGGCGGCCCCGGCGGCATCCAGTCCGAGAAGGCCTACATCATCGACACGGCGAGCCTGCCGCACCCGTCCGGCACTCACCCGCGCCTGAACCACGGCAGTCTGTCGATCGGCGACCTGACCGGCGACGGCAAGCCCGCCCTCGTCGTCGGGGACCCCGAGTGGCGGACTCCGTCGGGCGGGCGCCTCTACATCCTGCCCGGCGGCCGCGCCACGGGCGCCACGACCATCAGCGGCGCGCAGCTGGGCCTGAACCAGCGGCCCATGGGCGGTTTCGGACGGGTCCTGCTTCCCTGAGGCGCTGGGCCCGGGCTACCCGGAGGGCGGGGCCCGGCGCGTAGGGTGGGCGGACGGTCTGGACGCCTCGACCACGGCCAAGCCGTCCGGCGCGGCCAGGGGTACACCCTGCGCACCACCCCGGCAATCCACCGCACCCGGGGCGGGCCGATGTTCCTTGAACACCAACTCGCCGAAGCCGCGCGCCTCAACACACAACTCCAGCAGCGCCTCGGCCAGGACGCCGGCCATGACTGACTTCGCCCTGCCCGCCCACACACCCGCTGGCCCGTCTCCACCGCTGCCAGTCCAGGTGATCTCGCGGAGCGGCTCGACGACGCGAACCGTGAGGCGATGGTGGCGCGGCCGTTAACCCACCCACGTATCGCCCTGGGGGCCGGCCGGTGCTGTGGACGGTGCCTGAGTAGTCCGCGCCGTGCCATGAAGACCGAGCAGGGTAACGGTTCCTAGGGGGCCTTATGCGGCGGTGGCGACGCTGGGCTCCCTGATCCAGGGTGGCTTCCGTACGGTCTCCCCGTGAGCCTGCTTCGCGAAGTTCGGTCGGCTGGTATGCGGCCCGGAGCACCTACCCGGCATCCGCTGAGCGCCGGCGGATCGAGAGTGTGTAGTCAGGCGACGGAGACGGCGGCCAGGGCGATGGCAGAGCCGGCGAACACCACGGTGTTGCGGATGTAGGTCTGGGCGCGGACCCAGCTGGGGAACGCGTTCTCGGCGGCCTGGAGGAAGGGAGCGACCTCGATGCGGGCCAGTTCCGGGTCGCCCTTGCGGCGGAAGGCGGCCTGGACGGACTTCACCGCGGTGAGGTTGCTGTAGACGATGCCGGCGTTCATCAGGATGACCAGCGAGGAGAAGATCCACGTCAGCGGCTGGGCCGGACCGGTGCCGGTGATGTTGAGGGCGGCGATGACGATCATGATCGCGGCGACGGTGGCCGGGGCTGCGGTCTCGTGGCCGCCGGCGTCGAAGCGGAGTTTGTTCTCCTCCAGGACCTCCGGCCGGACGTTCTGGCGGCGGAGTTCGGTGACCGCGGCGGCCTTGGCGGCCGGGCCGTAGCGGTGACGGACCAGCGGGATGCTGACGAACGCGGCGGCGACCAGCAGCTGCATGACGGCGGCGAGGGTGTTCATGGAAGGCTCTCCTCAGGTCTTGCACTTCGTTCAAGTGGCTGGATGGCGAGAACGCTAACCCTCACTTGAACAAAGTTCAAGACCTCATTTGAACAAAGTGCAATGGCTCCGTACTGTGAGGCCATGCCATGCCATGCCACGCGACACCCTGACCCGGGACCAGATCGTCCGCACCGCTGTCGAACTTCTGGACGCCGAAGGACTCGAAGGCCTGCCGACCGGGTCTGGGGCGAGCTCACGCTGCCCGACCCGGAGGCGGTCGGCTGGCGCGCCGCCGCCACCGCCATGGCCACCGACCTGTACGTGCTCGGCAACGCGGCTGGCGCCGCCGCGACGGCCTCACTGACCCGCAAGCTCGACCAGGACGGCGGCACCGCCCACGAGCAACTCCACGACGCCATGGCAAAGGCCCACCAGATCGCCATGCACTACCCGCGTCTGCGCGCCCGCCTGGAGACCTCAGCGGCGGCCGACTACGCAGCCTCCCCCGACCAGACCTTCGAGTTCGGTCTCCATGCCCTCCTCGACGGTCTGAGGGGACGACTCGGCGGCCCGACAGCCGCCGGACGGGCCGATAGGGCCGTTGACCGGAAATGAGAACGCGTTACAGTTTCTGTCATGACCGCAGTCACTTGGGACGCGCCCGACGGTGACCACCCTGCGCGCCGGGCGGTACGCGCGGCGATGGCCGCGGCCGCCGACGGGCGCAAGCAGGAGTGGCTCGCCCTGTTCCGCCCGGACGCCGTCATCGAGGACCCCGTCGGCCCCTCGATGCTCGATCCCGAAGGCAAGGGGCACCGTGGGCCGGACGGGATCGAGCGGTTCTGGGACGAGAACATCGCCCGGGTGCGCAAGTTCCGCTTCCGGGTGAGCGACTCGTTCGCCAACGGACCCGCCTGCGCCAACGTCGTCACCATCACCGCGACGCTGGACGGCGGGACCACCATGACGATCGACTGCCTGACCGTCTACACGGTCGATGACGACGGCCTGATCACCTCGTTCCGCGCCCACTGGGAACCGGATCGAGTGATGGCCACTCTGACCTCGCCATAGGGCTCGGAGAAATCGGCATCGGGCCGTGCGTGCTTCCCCAGGAGCGCAGCGGCTCCCCTCACTGGCGGTCGTCCCGGACAACGCCGAGCCGACCGTCGCGCTCACGGTTATGCTCACCGCAAGGCGGCGGCGGGCGACATCTTCGCCCCGCGCCCCTCAGGCATCGAGTGCACCGTTCGCCTGCTGCGTCGAAGAACCGGCCACCCTGAACCGGCCCGCCCAGCCCCTCGGCCGACCGAGGAGCCGGAACGGCCGGAGATGCTGCCCGCCGACCTCCGCGCCCCGCGGCGGCCGGGCTGATGTCCGCACTTCTAATCCGTAGGTTGTGGGTTCGAGACCCACACGGCGCACCAGCACTGACGAGGGAAAATGCGGGATTGTCCGGCTTATCCACCGCCCGACATGTTCCGGTTTGCCCCGTGGCGGCCCGGCGGCTCAATTCGGGCCCCGCATCCGCCCTGGTAGCGCCTCGAAACCCAAGTTCCGCACTTTCCTAGGCAGGGCCCGCAGGGAGAGGTGACGGACGATGACGGCATCGGTGGGATCCAGCGCCAGGGCGGATCCGGCGCGGCTCATGGCGATGCTGACGTGCGCGGCCGAGTCTAGGAGCGTCCAGCGTTGCGGACGCAGATGAACCGCACTTCGGGCACTCGGGCCCACTCGGGGTCGTCCTGAACTACGGGTTCGCCGCGCTGATCTACCTCCTCATCGCCCAACTCGTCACACGGACGCTGGACCGCCCCTGACCCGAGACGCCGACCTCGCCCCACGCTGAGGTACAGCACTGTCGGGATGTCCGGCCCGCCGATGCTGCTTCCGTTGGCGGTCAACGCGGAGGACACATGTGACGCTTCGGACTTCCAGGGCGCTGGAGTAGTAGACGACGGCCACGGACACCCCACCTCTCCGGGCCGTCGGCGGGGTGCTCGAACGGACTGCGAGCGCCCCGTGGCGCAAGCCCCGCCCCTATGCCCCCGATGGGGCGGGGCTCTGCCCAGCCCCAAGGCAGAGGCGCCCGACCCCGCCGGTCCCGGGCAAGAGCGCCATGACGGCTGTTGGCGAAACGGCGGGTGACGGGATTGGGGTTATGGGCAGGCATGGACGCGCGGCCGAAGCCTCGGTGACGCTGGCCGGGCGGTACCGGCTGATCGAGCCGGTCGGCCGGGGCGGCATGGGCGAAGTGTGGGCCGCCGAGGATGCGGCGCTGAGACGCATGGTGGCGGTCAAACTACTGGACCCCGCACCCGTCCCCGACCGGCCCGCGAGCACGACCCGTGCGGACGCAGCGGACACCACGAGCGAACGGGTGTGGCGGGAGGCCCGCGGCGCCGCGCGACTGGCGCACACCCCAACGTCGTGCGGATCTATGACGTGGCCGCCGATGGAGACCGGCGACCTGCTGCCGGCCGACATGGCACCCTCAAGCTCACCGACTTCGGCATTGCCAGCCCCACGGACATGCACTCCCCCGCACAGGGAACCGAACCGGCTCCAGGCGTGATCATGGGAACCGCCGGCTACCTGTCTCCCGAACTGGCCCGTAAGGTCCCGCCCAGCCCCGCCGGCGACACCCAGGCGGACATGCTCCGGCGGCACCTGCACGACACTCCCGTCCCGCCCGGTCGGCTACGCCCGCACGTGCCCGTGGAACTGGAGCGGGCGGTCCTGCGGCTTCTGGTCAAGGACCCTGCGGCGCGCCGACGAGTTCTGGCTCCACGTGATCACCGCGGGCACGGTTGATCACGGATGAAAGCGCCCCCTCCTGCCTCAGGAGTGCCCGTAAGGCGTGGCGGTTGTCCTGTCCGGACAGGTCAACGTCAGGTAGCTCGACGTGGACTTCTTGTCCGTGGAGCGCTCACGATGGACGGTATGGACGCGGCCTTGGCTTCAGATAAGAAGACCGGGAATGCGCTGACGGCGTTCCTGCCGGCCGCGCGCGTCTTCGGCGTGCCGGACGACGCACCGATGCCCGCGGCTTTGGCCGTGGTCTGGTCCGGCCGCCACTTGCTCTTGGTCTTCGACCGCTTCCGTCAACAGTGGGAACTACCGGGCGGCCGGATCGAACCTGGCGAGGCACCCCTCCAAGCAGCCGTGCGGGAACTGCGCGAGGAGAGCGGCCTGCGTCTACCGACCCTCGCCCTCGCCGGGTACGCGCGCTTCCGGCTCGCAACCCCACCCCATGACGAATACGCCGCCATCTGCGCCGGCCACGTCACCAGCCGCCACCACAACTTCACGCCCAACCAGGAGATCAGCGCCATCCGCTGGTGGGACGCGACCCGCCCGCCTCCCGCCGATATCCAGATCCTTGACGCGACCCTGGCGCAACGTACCTGCCGCTCGGGGAGAGCCGCTCCGCCTCAGTAAGTTGTACCGACGTGCAAGCCCTTCAGGCCAGGCGAACTGGCGACTTGTTGAGCACGGGTGCGGACGCGCCGGTATGAGCCAGTGCCGTCTCGATGACGGCACCGTTGAAGGTGAACCGGTCGACGACGGCGGCGCACAGTCGGCCGCGATCGTCCGCTGGTCGGGGCGGTGCTGATGGTGGAACAGATCGACGAGTGGACCGAGGCTGTGCGAATGCAATGATACGCCGAATGGCGCGCGACCGCCGCGACATCTGCCTCCGGCGGCCGGCAGGGCTCAGGACCCGCGCGGCCGAAGGCCGGCAAGGAGTTTGAGAAGGGCGATCGCCGAGTCGGGACGCTGAGGCGAGGCCCAGGTGTCGCCGGTTGCGCCACAACTCCCTCCGGTCGAGGTGCGTCCTACTTTCCAGCGAACGAAGAGCCGCCGAGACGGAGGATGCAGCGACATGGGTTTGGGTTTCGTTGTGTGCGCGACGAGCGGGACGGTGGTTTTCCTGATCGGACTGCACAACGCCCTACTGGTTCGGCGACTACGACAGCACGGGATACGCACCAGCGGCCTCGTCGTCGACCAGACGCGCGAGAGCACCGACTCGGGGCACTACTGGAAGCCCGTCATCTCCTTCACCGACCAACACGGACACACTGTGACCTTCCAGCCCGGCGTGGGCGGCAAGGGGTATGAGCTGCCGACCGGGCGGGAGGTGCCCGTGGTCTACCTGGCGGACAATCCGGAGAAGGTCAAGGTGGACATGCGGCGGTTCACGACCTCGCAGGCGTTGTACCTCATGTTCTTTGGATTGGTCTTCTTGAGTGTCGCCGTCGCGATCCTGATGGCAGGTTGACTCGGGCGACTTCGCCACCACCGGATCGCCGCCCTTAACGGACGGACCTCTGCACTCCGGCACCTCGTGGCTCCAAACCCCGACACCACCGCAGGCTGCTGCCGTATCCACCCTAAACGTCGTCCGAGCTACCCGGGGGCTCGGAGCACCCACCTCCATCATCTCAACCGCGCGCTGCACACGATCGTGCTGGTTCGCACCCGCGTCGCCCCGTCGACGACGGCTTACATCCAGCGACGCGTCAGCACGACGAGAATGGCAGCCTCGGCCAGTAGCGGCAGGCCGCGGTGTAGAGCGGGCGTGAGGGGTTTGAGGGGGGCGGTAAGGCATTCGCCGGACGCTGGGCACGGCGCCGGGATCCGATGATCGCCGTATGACATCTGCCAAGGACACGGCCCCCGGCGTCGAGCGGCGTGCGGCCGGGAAGAGCCGGCGCGGCATCGGCCGGCGAGGACTGCTCAAGGCCGCGCTCATCGGTGTGCCCGCCGTGGTCGCGGGGGGAGGCGGGGCAGCCGGGGTGCTGTGGGCCAAGGCCGATGTGAACACCGTCGGGCAGGTCCGGTTCCGCAACCGGCTGGCCGTTCCGCCGCTCGCGCCGTCCCGCGTGGACGGAGACGGGCGCCGGGTGTTCCAGTTGCGGGCGGCGGCGGGCAGGACGGTGTTTCGCGGCAGGGCGACGCCGACCTGGGGGTACAACGGCGGGTATCTCGGTCCCACGCTGCGGGCTGCTCGGGGCGAGACGGTGTCCGTCAACGTGACCAACGCGCTGCCGGAGACGACATCGGTGCATTGGCATGGGATGCATCTGCCCGCCGCCATGGACGGCGGACCGCACCAGCCGATCCGGCCGGGCGGGACCTGGGCGCCGTCCTGGACGATCGACCAGGCCGCCGCGACACTGTGGTACCACCCGCATCCGCACGGCCGCACGGCCCTGCACGTGTACCGGGGGCTGGCCGGGCTCTTCCTGGTGGACGAGCCGGGCGCGGGCCTACCGGACAGGTACGGCGTCGACGACATCCCGGTGATCGTGCAGGACCGCAATCTCGGTCCCGACCACCGGTTCGACGAGGGTCAGCCGCTGATCGGCGGGCTGGGGCTGATGGGCGACACCATCCTGGTCAACGGCACCTACGCGCCCTTCCTGCCAGTGGTCACGCGGCAGGTGCGGCTGCGGATCCTCAACGCGTCCAACGCGCGCACCTACCGGTTCGTGATGTCGGACGGCAGGCCGTTCATGCTGGTCGGCACGGACGGCGGACTCCTGCCGGCGCCGCACGAGACCGGCCACGTGCAGTTGTCGCCGGGCGAGCGCGCCGAGATCGTGGTGGCCATGCGGGCCGGTGAGCGGGCGGTGCTGCGCAGCCGCCGGCCCGAACTCGGCACCGACGCCTGGACGAGCCGGTTCAGCGGCGGCGATGACGCGTTCGACGTGCTGGAGCTGCGCGCCGCCGAGCGGCTCGCCGTCTCCCCCGATCTCCCGAGCACGCTCGCCGAGGCACCGGGCCTGGTGACGCATGGCGGCGTGGACCGGACGTTCGTGCTGTCCGGCTACCAGATCAACGGCAAGAAGATGGACATGTCCCGGATCGACTTCGGGGCGGCCAGAGGCGTCACCGAGATCTGGGAGCTCTACAACCAGGACGGCAAGCCGCACAACTTCCACGTCCACGCGTCGCGCTTCCAGGTGGTCGCCGTGGACGGACATGCCCCTCCGCCGGAGCTCCGCGGGTGGAAGGACACGGTCTACGTCAAGCCGAACGGCAAGGTGCGCATCGCCGTGCGGTTCGACGTGGCTCCCGACCCGGCCACGCCGTTCATGTTCCACTGCCATCTGCTGTACCACGAGGATCAAGGAATGATGGGGCAGTTCGTCGTCCTCGGCCCGGGGCAGCGGCCCGCGGCGGCGACCGGGCGGGGCGACCGGGGAGCGCACCATCACTGACCGTCGAAGAGCCGGAGGCGGTGGGCCGTCGCGGCGGCCTCGCCCCGGGAGGCGGCGCCCAGTTTGGCGAGGATGCGGGACACGTGGACGCTGGCGGTCTTCGGGCTGATGAACAGCTTCTCGGCGATCGCGCGGTTCGAACTGCCGGCGCTGATCAAGCGGAGCACCTCCAGTTCGCGGCCGGTGAGGCCGAGCCGCTCGGCGGGGGCGGCGTCCGGGGCGGGGCCTCCGCCGAGGTCGAGGTGGGCGGCCCGCGCGAGCAGCGTGATCTCCTCGGTGAGGGCCTGCGCGCCCAGATCGGCGGCCTGCCGGACGGCGGTGCGCAGCAGGCGGGCGGCCGTGTCGCGGTCCCCGGACGCGGCGGCGGCCTCGGCGGCGCGCAACCGGGTGTGGGACGCGGCGAGCGAGTCGCCGGCCGCGTCCCACGCGGCGACCGCCGCCGCCCAGGACGCGCCCGGCGCGACGGCGCGTACCGCGGCGTACTCGGTGGCGTAGGCGGTGCAGAGTGCGCCGTCGGTGGGCAGCCGTTCGGCCAGGTCGTCCAAGTGCAGCGGGTCGCCGCCCGGGTCGCGTGCTTCGACGCGGGCGCCGTCCACCAGCAGCGGCCACAACTGCGCGGGGGTGAGGGCGGGGGCGCCGAGCGCGCGGGCGACGGCATGGCGGGCGTCGGCGGTGCGGCCGTCGTGCAAGGCGATCCGGACGTCGAGCCGGTCGACGGGGACGCTCTCCCAGCCCTGCGCGGGACCGGTCAGTGAGCGGGCGAGCGCCAGGCTCTCCCGGGCCATGCCGGCGTCGCCGCGGGCGAGCGCGATCTCGCCGCGCAGCGCGTGCAGAATCCCGCCCGGGCCGCCGGGCGGGTCCAGGTCGAGAGCGGTGGCGATCTCGGCCTCGGCGTCGGTCCAGCGGCCGGTCGTGGTGAGCGCGGCGGCGAGGCGGAAGGCCAGCAGGGCGCCGAGCGTGCGCGCCGGTCCGGCCGACCGGATGGCGCGCAGGCCCCGGCGCGCGGCGCTGATCGCCTCTTCGTGGCGTCCCAGGGCCGCGAGCACCTCGGCGCGGTTGAGGTGGACGCGCGCCGTCTGGACGGTGCCGTCCGGGCCGCCGGTCGCGTCCAGCGCGGCCAGCGCGTCCCCGTAGCGGCCGAGTTGCGCCAGCACGGTCGCCGCGGTGGTGGACGCGTTGCTCAGCAGCCGCCGTTCGCCCAGGTCGGAGGCGATGCGCATCGCCTCGGCGGCGGTGTCGCGGGCGCGTTCGGGCAGCCCGCGCAGCATGAGCCCGGCCGCGACCAGGTCCAGGACCCTCGCGCGGGCGAGCGGGGCGGTGTCCGCGCCGGCGAGGGTCTCCAGGGCCTCGTCGAAGGCCGTGAGCGCGCCGTCCCGGCCGAGGTTGTGCAATGCCATGCCGCGGTGCCCGTGGAGGAGGGCGGTGCGGCCGGGGTCGATCTCCTCCACCAGTTCCCGGTCGGCGAGGTCGAGGACCCGCAGCGGTTCGCCCGACCAGCCGGCCGCGGCGAGCGCCTTCTCGACGACCTCGAACCGTTCCGGTGAGCCGTCGCGGGGCCACAGGTCCAGCGCCCGCATCAGGAGCTGCGCCTGTTCGGCCTGGGCCTCCATCGCCTCGGCGGCGTCGGCGGCGCGCAGCGACGCCGACCGCGCCCGCTCGGTGTCGCCGGCCTCACCCCAGTGGAAGGCGGTCTCGGCCGCGGCGCGGCCCGGTTCGGTGAGCCCGGGCTCGCGCTCCAGCGCGGCGGCGTAGACGCGGTGCAGCGCCGTCCGCTCGGCCGGGAGCAGGTCCCCGGCGACGGCCTGGTGCATCACCGAGTGCCGGAAGGCGTACCCGTCGCCGTCGGCGACCAGCACCTGCGCGTCGGTCGCCGACCGCAGCGCGGCCACCAGGTCGGGCTCGGCCAATCGGGCGACCTCCGCCAGCAGCCGGTGCGAGACGCGCGTCCCGCCGGCCGCGGCCGTCCGCACCAGGTCGCGGGCGTCCGGCGGGAGCTCACCGAACCGGTCGAGCAGCAGGTCGCGCAGGCCGCCGGGCAGCCGCGCGTCCTCGGTCCGCGCCAGCTCTCCGGCGAAGAGCGGGTTGCCGCCGGACGCCCGGTAGACGCGGTCCACCAGCGCGTCCGGCGGCCGCCCGCCGCTCAGCGCGGCGAGCAGCTCGGCGGTCTGCGCCCGGTCGAACGGCGGCACGTCGATCCGCCGCACGGAGGGGAGCCGTTCCAGCGTTCACTGGCCTTCTACAGCGGTCTGGCTCACGCGCGCATCGCGCTGGGCCGCCCTCGCGGGCGATGCACGGTGCGGTTCTCCTCGGTGGACAATGTGCTCGTGACCCGCCCGCGGGACGTCCCCGTCGGAATCGAGGCGGTCGGCGACGTCGGCCAGGTGCTCCTGGACGACCGGCCGGCGGGCGCGGCGGGCGGCCGCCGGCACCGGAGCTCCGGCTACGAGCGCGCGCTGGACCGCTACCTGATCCTCATCTCCGCGGCCGCGTCGTCGCTGACGATCGGCGCCCCGAGCCCGCGGCCCGGGCATCGCCCGGGCCGCCCCGCCGGCGACGGCACGCCATGGCACGGTGGGAACCCATCATGATCGTCCGGATGGAGAGTGCTGCGCCGGAGGCGGGCCGCCTCCGGCGGTGGGGCCCGCGAGCGCGGCGGTGGCGGTGGCTCGTCGCGCTGACGCTGACTCCCGTGGTGGCGGCGTCGGTGGCGGTCGCGGTGGCCTATGCGAAGGGCGGCTGGTACGGCGTCAACGTGATGCTGCGCCGCGGCGCCAACATCTGGGTGGACACCGCCCCTGACGACTCGCGGCTGTCCCCGGGGATGCGGCTGTCATTGGCCGGGCGGCGCACGCCCGATCCGGCCGAACCGGTGCGCTGGCGGCAGGCCGCCGCGGGCCTGGACGTCGCCGAGCTGCCCGTCCGGGTGGGCGGGCAGCGCGTGGACGCCCTGCTGCTCAGCCGGATCGACCCGGCCCGGTACCGGTTCCGGGTGCTCAACCGCCCGGCGGGCGACCGGGACGTCGGCGACTGGATGTCGGCCACCGGCGCGTCACTGGTCGTCAACGGCAGCTACTACGCCCGCGACGGGCACGCCGACACCCCCGTGGTCAGCGACGGCCGCAGGCTCGGCCCCGCGTCCTACCAGGCCTCGCACGGGGCGTTCACGGCCGGCGGCCCGGCGGGAGCCCGGCTGGTGGACCTCGCCGGCCTCGACTGGCGGTGGGTCACGGACGGCGCGCGCCAGGCGATGGTGTCCTACCCGATGCTGCTGGGCGCCGACGGGCGCGCCCGGACCCTCGGCGCCGACGAGCGATGGCTGGCCAACCGCAGCTTCCTCGGACAGGACGGCGACGGGCGGATCATCGTCGGGACCACCCGTGACGCCTACTTCTCCCTGCCCTCGCTCGCCGCGTTCCTGCCCAGGGCCGGGCTCGGCCTCCGCCTGGCCCTGAACCTGGACGGCGGACCGGTCGCCTGCCAGAAGGTCTCCGCCGGCGGGTACCGGCGGGAATTCTGCGGGCGCTACGAAACGGCCGTGCACGACGGCCGGCTTCAGTTGCTGCGGCCGCTGGTCGACTTCCGGCGCCCGCCCCTGCCGATGGCCCTGGTCGCCGTCCCACGCTGACCAGCCCGCCCGCGCCGGGAGCGGGTCGAACGCATCGTCGTGGGGCGCCCGCATGACAATGAGAGGGAGCGGGCGGCCCCGCCGGGGCCGGTGGGCCGTAAAGCGATCAGGCGTCGGTGGCGGACGGGCGCCAGCCCGATTGGCTCCACCGGTCGGCCTCGCGCAGGATCGCCCACACGCAGTCGCCCTTGGCATCGGCGTAGTCGTCGACGAATTCCCAGTCGCGGGCGGCCAGTTTCCGCTTGACGTCCTCGTAGCGCCGCCGGGCGGCATTGTTGACGCGCAGGTAGTCACGGAAAAGCAGGGCCTGCTGCTGGCTGACGCAGCCTTCCCGGCGGACGTGGCAGTTGACCGAGAGATCTCCGCGCCGGTTGAACAACCATTTGCGGTAGTCGATGCACCAATCGCCGAGCCACCGCAGCCCGGTGGACTCCACCGCGTCGATGAGCGCCTCCGATTCCCCGATGTGCTCGCGCGAGGGGCGCTCGACCGGCTCGTCGGGGGCGACCAGGTCGGCCCGGGTCCAAGGGCGCAGGTCGCGCACCGACACCTGAACGTCGATGATCGGCTTGGCCGCGATTCCGGGGACCGAGGTGGAACCGATGTGGTGAACACCCGTCAAACGGTCGCCGAGTACGGGTTCCAATGCCGCGCGCAGGGCCGATCCGACCTCTAGGAAATCCGCTTTCCATTGCGGGTTGTACGGCTCAAGAATGATTTCTGGCATTCAACGAACTATACACCTGCCGAGCCTCGGTTCATGTCGCTCGGATAGGCGGCGGAATGCCCATTTCTCGACGCCCGCACGGCCCCGGCCGACGGCCCGCCGTCAAGCCATCGAGCAGGGGCCCTCCCGCCTCATCGGTGAGGCGGCCGAGGCCGCCTGCATTCCCGACGTCCGCGTTTCCGGACGGCCGAGCGGGTGGTCTCTACGACCATTCCGCCCTGTGGTCGCCGACGAACTGCTCGAACGCGATCGGCGGGCGTCCGGTGAGGTCGCGCACCTCGCCGGTGACGCGGTCCTCCGCGCCCCGGCGGACCAGCTCGTCCGCCCCGAGGAGCGTCTCGACGAACGCGGCGGGGACGCCGGCGGCCGCCATCGCGCGCCGCCGCTCGTCCGGCGGGACCGGCACATGCCGGACCGGGCGGCCGGTGGCGGCGGTGATGGCGCGGGCCGCGTCGGCGTAGCCGAGAGCCTCCGGGCCGGTGAGCACGTGATCGGCGTTCGTCGGCCGGTCGGCGAGGAGCACGGCGGCCGCCGCCCCGGCGACGTCGGCGGCGGAGATGAACGCCATCCGGCCGTCGCCGGTCGAGGTGACGATCTCCCCCGTCGCGCGGATGCCCGCGGCGGTCGGGTGCGCGCCGATGAAGTTCTCCATGAACCCGGTCGGCAGCAGCACCGACCATTCGGGCATCTCCCGGACGACGTCGCGGACGCGGTGCAGCCCCCGCGCGCTCGCCGGGAACGCGCTGGAGTTCAGCAGGACGGCCCGGCGCACCCCGGCCGCGCGGGCGGCCTTCTGGAGCGCCTCGACCAGCGGCGCGGGGTCGGCGTCGAGCGGCGGCGGGACGAGGTACATGCGGTCGACGCCCTCGACGGCCCGCGCGTAGGTGGCGGGGTCGTGCCAGTCGAACCGCACGTATTCGCCGGGCGCGTCCGGCGCGGGCGCGTGCCGGGCCGCGATCCGGGCGTGCGCGCCCGCGGCGGACACCAGTGCCGCGACGCGCGACCCGGTCTGGCCGGTCCCGGCGGTGACGAGGATCCGCAGCGGGTCCGTCATCGCGCCGCCCGCCCGCGCAGCGCCTCGACCAGGGCGTCGAGCGAGCCGGTGGCCTTCGCGGTCTCCACGGGGCTCCAGTAGTCGCGGAACTCGTGGATCTCGCCGTCCCGCACCCGCAGGATCCACACGTAGGACGTGGTGTACGGCTGCCCGGTCTTGACCGTGGTGCCGCGCGCGGTGACCTCGGCGACGATCACCTCGGGGTCGGCCGTCTCGTGCACGCGCAGCGACGGGTAGCTCTCCACGACCTGGTGGTCGGTGTAGCCGGACACGTACTCGCGGAGCCGCTCGCGGCCCTCGATCCGGCGCCACGGCTCGTCGGCCGCGAACGGGATCTCGATCAGCGTGCCGGCGGCGAACAGGTCCGCGAAGTCCATCATGGCGCCGCGCCTGAGCAGGTCGAGGGCCGTGTCGAGCACCGCGCGCGGCGAGGTTCCGGCGCTTTCGTCGCGGGACATCTTCGTCTCTCCATTCCAGTCGTTCGGCATTGCGTGCTCCCAAGGGGCGAGGGTCAGCGCGGCGGCATCCGCAGGGCGGCGTCGAGCCGGATCACCTCGCCGTTGAGCATGGGGTTCTCGACGATATGCACGGCCAGCGCCGCGTACTCGTCCGGGTGCCCGAGGCGGCGCGGGTGCGGGACGGACGCCGCGAGCGCGGCGCGGACGCCGCCGGGCAGCCCGGCGAGCATCGGCGTCTCGAACGTGCCGGGGGCGATGGTCGCGCAGCGGATCCGCGCGTCGGCGAGGTCGCGCGCGGCGGTGAGGGTCAGGGACACGACCCCGCCCTTGGACGCCGCGTACCCGGCCTGGCCCACCTGCCCGTCGTAGGCGGCGACCGAGGCGGTGTTGACGATGACGCCGCGCTCGCCGCCGGTCTCGGGGAGGCCCGCCATGGCCGCGGCGCTCAGCCGCAGCACGTTGAACGTCCCGACGAGGTTGACCTCGACGGTCCGGCGGAAGTCCGCGAGGGAGTGCGGGACGCCGTCGCGGACGATCCGCGCGGCGGGGGCGATCCCGGCGCAGTTCACGCAGATCCGCAGCTCGCCCTCGTCCGCGGCCTGCCGCACGGCGGCGGCGACCTGGTCCTCGTCCCTGACGTCGCCGGGCACGAAGCGCAGGCCGCCGCCCTCGACGGCGGGGCGCGCGCCGGGCAGGTCGAGCACGTAGACCGTCGCGCCGCGCGCCCGGAGGGCGTCCGCGGCGGCGCGGCCGAGGCCGGACGCGCCGCCGGCGACCAGCGCGGCGGCGCCGTCGATCCGCATCAGGGCTCCCTCCGGTACACGGTGACGACGGCGGCGCCGCCGAGGCCGATGTTGTGCTGCAGCGCGGTCGAGGCGCCCTCGACCTGGCGCTCCCCCGCCGTGCCGCGCAGCTGCCAGGTCAGCTCGCAGCACTGCGCGAGGCCGGTGGCGCCGAGCGGGTGGCCCTTGGAGATGAGCCCGCCGGACGGGTTGACGACCCAGCGCCCGCCGTAGGTGGTGGCCTCGGTGTCGACGAGCCGGTGGCCCTGACCCTCGGGCGCGAGCCCGAGCGCCTCGTAGGTGATCAGCTCGTTGGCGCTGAAGCAGTCGTGCAGCTCGATCACGTCGACGTCCTCGATCGCGACGCCCGCCCGGTCGAGGGCGAGCCGTCCCGCCCGGCGCGACATCTCCGCGCCCGCGACCGCGATGCAGCCCTCCTCGAACGACGCCGGGGTGTCGGTCACCAGGGCCTGCCCGGTGATCTCCACGGCCCGTCCCCAGAGCCCGTGCCGGGCGACGAAGGACCGGGACGCGAGCACGGCCGCGCCGGCGCCGTCGGACGTCGGCGAGCACTGCAGTTTGGTCAGCGGCGCGTGGATCATCCGGGAGTCGCGGATCGCGTCGAACGAGTACTCCTCCCGGAACTGCGCGTAGGGGTTGGCGACCGAGTGCTTGTGGTTCTTCCAGGCGATCCAGGCCAGGTGGTCGGGGGTGGAGCCGTACTTCTCCATGTGCTCGCGGCCGGCGTTGCCAAAGATCGCGGGCGCGAACGGCGTCTCCTCGGGCGGGCGCAGCGCGTCCATCCGGTCGAGGTGCCGGCCGAGGGGGTTGGCCCGGTCCTCGTACTTCATGGCGAGGGAGCCGCGCTCCATCTTCTCGAACCCGACGGCGAGGACGCAGTCGGCGAGCCCGCCGCGGACCGCCTGCCGCGCCAGGTACAGCGCGGTGGACCCGGTCGAGCAGTTGTTGTTGACGTTGACGACCGGGATCCCGGTCAGGCCCAGCTCGTAGACGCCGCGCTGGCCGGACGTGGAGTCGCCGTAGCAGAAGCCCGCGAACGCCTGCTCGACGCGCTCGTAGGGGACGCCGGCGTCCGCCAGCGCCCGGCCGCCCGCCTCGCGCACCATGTCGGGGTAGTCCCAGTGTCGGGCGCCGGGCTTCTCGAACCGGGTCATGCCGACGCCGATGACGAAGACGCGTTCGGTCACGATGTGCTCCTCGGGGACGCGTAGCGGTCGCGCAGCTCGCTCTTGACGACCTTGCCGCTGGGGCTGCGCGGGATGTCGGGCGTGAACTCGATGCGCCGGGGCAGCTTGTACCGGGCGAGCCGCGCGCCCAGCGCGGCGAGGATCTCCTCGCGGCTCGGCTCGCGGCCGTCGGCGGGCCGGACCACGGCCACGACCCGCTCGCCCCAGGTGTCGTCGGGGACGCCGAACACGGCGGCGTCGGCGACGTCCGGGAGCTCGGCCAGCACGGCCTCGACCTCGGCCGGGTACACGTTCTCGCCACCGGTGATGATCATGTCCTTGACGCGGCCGACGACGCGGTAGAAGCCGTCCTCGTCGCGGACGCCGATGTCGCCGGTGTGCAGCCAGCCGCCGGCCAGGGTCTCGGCGGTGGCCTCCGGCCGGTTCCAGTAGCCCTTCATGACGTTGGGGCCGCGGACGAGGAACTCGCCGGGCTCGCCCGGCGCGGCGTCGCGGCCGTCGGCGCCGACCAGCCGGACCTCGCTGAAGAACGACGGCAGCCCGACCGTGCCGGCCTTGTCCGCGGCCCGCTCCGGCGGGGTGATCGTGATCAGCGGCGTCGCCTCGGTCATCCCGTACCCGGCGCAGACGCGGACGCCGCGCTCCAGGTACCGCGCCTGCAGCGCGGCGGGGACGGGCGCCCCGCCGGACACCACCAGCCGCAGCGACCCGAGCCGCGCGGCGGCGAAGGACGGGTGCCGCGCCATCTCGACCAGCATGGTCGGGACGGCGAACATCGTGGTGATCTCCCGCTCCCCGATCAGCCGGAGCACCCGTCCCGCGTCGAAGGAGTGCTCCAGCACGGCCGTCGCCCCGGCCAGCAGCGCGCTCAGCGTGGTGACGTTGAGCCCGCCGATGTGGAACAGCGGCGCGACGACGAGGGTCCGGTCGTCGGCGCGGGTCTCGAAGGCGAGCCCGAGCCCGTGGATCGAGGCGAGCAGGTTGGCATGGGTGATCATCGCGCCCTTCGGCCGGCCGCTCGTCCCGGAGGTGTACATGATGAGCGCGACGTCCTCGGCGCCGACGTGGTGCTCGGGCTCGGCCCCCGTGGCGCCGGCGGCCTCGGTGACGAGCTCGCCGTGCTCGTCGCCGGGCGCCCGCAGGTAGCGCCGGCAGGGCAGGTCGTCGCGGATCCCGGCGAGCACGCCGTCGAAGGCCGCGGCGTGGACGAGGGTGTGGATCCCGGCGTCCTGGATCAGGAACCGCAGCTCGGGCCCGGTCAGCCGGTGGTTCAGCGGGACGAAGATGGCGCCGAGCCGCGCCGCCGCGTAGAGGGTGAGCAGATAGTCCGGATGGTTCAGGCCGAGGTGGCCGACGCGGTCGCCGCGCCGCACGCCTCCCTCGGCGAGCGCGGCGGCCAGCGCGTCGATGTGCCGCTGGAACGCCGCGTAGGTCCAGCTCCGGTCGCCGAAGACCAGCGCGGTGCGGTCCGGGGAGAACTCCGCCCGGCGGGCGAACCACCGGCCGATCCCCTGGTCGCGCGTTGAGGACTCGTACATGGCAGGCTCCTTCGCTCAGCAGGGGTCGTCCGCGCCGCCCGGGTCGGCCGGGCCGCGGTGCGGGATCGACGCGATCAGCTCGCGGGTGTACGGCCGGCGCGGGTCGTCGAGAACCGACGCCGTCGGCCCGGACTCGACGACCTCGCCCTTGCGCAGCACGTAGACCCGGTCGGTGATCTGGCGGACGACCGCCAGGTCGTGGGTGATGAACAGGTAGGCCAGCCCCAGCTCGGCGCGCAGGTCGCGCAGCAGCGTGAGGATCTGCGCTTGGACGGACACGTCGAGGGCGGAGACGACCTCGTCGCAGACGAGCAGCCGGGGCCGCCGCGCGAGCGCCCGCGCGATCGCGACGCGCTGCCGCTCCCCGCCGGACAGCCCGGCGGGGCGGCGGCGGGCGTAGTGGGCGGGCAGCCCGACCAGTTCCAGCAGCTCGGCGGCGGGCGGCGCCGCCCCGCCCCGGCCGCCGCCGAGCCGGGCCGCCTCCCGCAGGGTGCGGCCGATGGTCAGCGCGGGGTTCAGCGACGAGTAGGGGTCCTGGAAGGCCATCTGCGCGATGCCGCGCAGCCGCGCCAGGTCGGCCTTGGCCATCCGCGCGCCGACGGTCACGCCCCCGACGGTGACCGTCCCGGACCCGGGCCGCTCCAGGCCGACGGCGATGCGCCCGATGGTGGTCTTGCCCGACCCTGACTCGCCGACGAGCCCGACGCTCTCGCCCTCGGCGATCTGGACGGTGACCCCGTCGAGGGCGGTGGTGGCGGTGCCGCCGCGCCGGGGCGGCGGGAACACCTTGCGGACGTCCCGGAGCACGGCCAGCGGCGCGGCGGCCGGTGCCACGGCCTCCCCGTCCACGGCCGCGCCGTCCGCCGCGCCCTCTTCCACGGCGGCCCGGCGCAGCGCGGCCAGCTCGTCGCCGATCTCCCCGGCGCGCACGCAGCGGGCCGCGTGCCCGTCCGCCAGGTCCAGCAGCGGCGGCAGGCCGCTCTCGCAGGCGTCGGTCCGCCAGTCGCAGCGCGGCGCGAACGGGCAGCCGTCCGGCCGCTCCCCCGGCGCCGGGACCGCACCCGGGATCCCGGCGAGCTCGTCGAGCCGCCGGTCGGCCGGCGGCTCGGCGCGCAGCAGCCCGAGCGTGTAGGGGTGCCGGGGCCGCTCCTCCAGGTCGCGCGAGCGGGCCGACTCCAGGACCGTGCCCGCGTACATCACGTGGACGCGGTCGCAGACGCTGAAGGCGACGCGCAGGTCGTGGGTGATGAGGACGAGCCCCATCGAGTGCCGGACGCGCAACTCGCCCAGCAGGTCGAGGATCTGCTTCTGCGTGGTGACGTCCAGCGCGGTGGTCGGCTCGTCGGCGATGAGCAGGCGCGGGCGCTCGGCCACGGCGGCGGCGATCGCCACGCGCTGGCGCATGCCGCCCGACAGCTCGAACGGGTAGCGGTCGGCCACGGCCGGGTCGTCGATCCCGACCTCGGCGAGCCGCCGCACCGCCTCGGCGCGGCGCTCGGCGGCGGGCGGCCGGCGCCCCCGCCCGTCGCGCAGCGGCTCGACGATCTGGGCGCCGCACCGCTCGATCGGGTTCAGCATGGTGAAGGGGTCCTGCATGACGAGGGCGAGCTCCCGGCCGCGCAGCCGGTGCCGCCGGCGCCCGCCGAGCCCGGCCAGCTCCCGCCCGCCGTAGCCGATCCGCCCGGCGGCGCGCATGCCGCCGGGGAGCAGGTCCAGGACGGCGCGGGTGGTCAGCGACTTGCCGCTGCCCGACTCGCCGACGAGCGCGACCGCCTCGCCCGGCGCGACGTCGAGGTCGACGCCGGTGGTGATGGCGACGGGGCCGCCGGGCCGCTGGAGGAGCACCTCCAGGTCGCGGACGCGCAGCTCGCCTCCGCCGGTGACGGGTGCGCTCACCGCTCCGCCCTCCGCCGCTCCAGCCGCCGGTAGCCCCAGTCGCCGAGCAGGTTGGCGGCGACCACGGTGCCGACGAGCGCGATGCCGGGGGCGAGCGCCGCCCACACGTTCTGGAAGACCTGGACGCGGTTCTCCGCGAGCATCCGGCCCCAGTCGGAGGAGCCCGGCGGGACGCCGAGCCCGAGGAAGGACAGCGCCGACAGCTCGACCATCCCGTAGGTGAAGCCGAGGAACACGGTCGTCACGAGCATTGCCTCCAGGTTGGGCAGCAGGTGGCGGAGCATGATGGTCCGCGGCGGGACGCCGAGCGTCTCGGCCGCCTCGACGTAGGGCAGCCGGCGGTGCTCGATGACGGTGGCCCGCAGGATCCGCAGCGCGGTGGGGGTGTTGAACACCACGAGCACCGCGATGGCGAGCGGGTAGCCGCCGCCGAACAGGCCGACGACGACGATGGCCAGGATCAGCGCCGGGATGGCGTAGACGAGGTCGGCGGCGCGCCCGATGAGGTCGTCCAGGCGGCCCCCGTAGTAGCCGGCGGCCAGCGCCAGCGCGGTGCTCAGCACCGCCGTCGCCACGGCCACGATCGCCGGGCCGAGGATCGCGCTGCGCGCCCCGGCGACGACCCGGGACAGGATGTCGCGGCCGAGGTCGTCGGTGCCGAGCAGGTGGGCGGACGAGGCCCCCTGGAGCGCCTCCTCGGCCTGGATCCGGGCGGGGTCGAGCGGGGCGAGCACGGCGGGGACCGCCGCGCACAGCAGCACGACCAGCAGGAACGCGATGCTGAGCGCGACCGACGGCGGCATCCGGTCGCCGCGGCCGCGGCGGCGGGCGCGGGCCCCGGCCGCAGCCGGGGCGGGCGCGGCGCCCTTCGCGGCGCTCACGCGCCGGAGGTGCGCCCGGTGAGCCGGACGCGGGGGTCGAGGGTGAAGTACAGCAGGTCGACGGCGACGTTGACCGCGACGATCGACGCGGCGATCAGCATGGTGACTCCTTGGACGGTGGGGACGTCGCGCTCGTTGATCGCCTTGACCAGGAGCGCTCCGACGCCGTTCAGGCCGAAGGTCATCTCGACGAGCAGGCCCCAGGAGACGAGCCCGACGAGGATCGTCCCGCTGCGGGTGACGACCTGGATGCCGGCGTTGCGCAGGACGAACCGCCCGATGATCCGGCGGTGCGGCAGGCCGCGCGCCCGCGCGAAGGTGATGTGGTCCTCGCGCAGCACCTCCAGCACCCGGGTGCGGGTGATCTGGAGCATCGCGGCGGTCCCGGCGATGGTGAGGGTCGCGATAGGCAGGACGAGGTGCAGCGCCCGGTCCGCAGGGTCGTCGCCGTCGCCGAAGACGGGCAGCCAGCGCAGCTTCACGCCGAACACGGTCAGCAGCACCAGCGCGGTCACGAACGTCGGGGACGCGGCGCCGAGGAGCCCGCCGCCGACGACGAGGCGGTCCAGGGGGCCGCCGGCGCGCAGCGCGGCCAGCGTGCCCGCGGCCGTGCCGATCACGGTGATGAGGGCGAACGAGACGAGGACGAGCGGGCCGGAGACCTGGAGCGCCTCGCCGATCGCCTCCGTCACGTCCTGCCGGGTGGTGAAGGAGGTGCCGAAGTCGAGCCGCGCGGCGCGTTCGAGGAACCGGCCGTACTGGACGGGGAGCGGGTCGTCGAGGCCGAGCGAGGCCCGGATCTCCCGCTGCTGCTCGACGGTGGCGAACTTGCCGCCGACGGCCTGCTCCGGACCGCCGGGCGCCAGGTGGACGAGCAGGAACACCGCGATGGTGACGAGCAGCAGGACGGCGGCGGCGGACGCGACGCGGCGGGCGAGGAAGCGTGCGAGGACGGGCATCGCGCTCACGCCCCCGCCGGGTGGAGCTGGTCGGGCCAGCGGTTCATCCACCAGTAGGCGTTGAATCCGGTGAACCTGTACTGGTCCTTCAAGGCCAGATACAGGTTGGGGTAGGCGACGGGGAGGTAGGGCAGCTCCCGCGCGCCGCGGGCCAGGACCTCCAGCGACAGTTTCGCGCGGGCGGGGTCGCCGGCCTTGAGCCGCGCGCCCTCGTCCAGCAGGGCGTCGATCCCGGCGTCGCGGTGGTCGGCGACGTTGGTGAAGCCGTCCGGGCGGCTGTTGCGGCTGTGGAACACCAGGTCGGGGACGTTGAGGACATCGGGGCTGCCCGCGCCGAAGTTGTCGATGCTGAGCCCCTCGGTCTCGTGCTTGAGGTAGACGGCGTTGGTGTAGGTGCCCTCGTCGGCCTCCCGCACCTTGACGTTGATGCCGATCTTCGCGGCGCTCTGCGCGACCGTCTGGGTGATGGACGACAGGCTCGGGTCGCTGGGCAGGACGAGGACCGTCACGTCGAGCCCGTCCGGCCGCGACGACGCGGCGAGCTCACGCCGGGCGCGGGCGAGGTCGTGGGCGGGCAGCAGCCGGTCCAGCTCCGCGTAGGCGGCCTGGACCTTCGCCTCGGGCATCGTGCCGGAGAAGTTGGCGGGCGGGGCGGGCGCCGCCGCGGGGACGGCGCCGTGCATCACGTCCCGCGCGATCGCGGCGCGGTCGACCGTGTGCGCGAACGCGCGGCGCAGGTGTGGATCGTTCCAGGGTTCCTTTCCGGCGCTGAAGTTGAACTTGTAGACGGCGGCGTCGACGACCTTGGTCAGCGTCACGTCGCGGAGGTCGGAGAACGACGCCAGGTGGGTGTTGGGGACGTTGAACACGACGTCGATCTCGCCGGCCTGCACGCCGAGCAGGAGGCCGTTCTTGTCGAGAACCTGGGCGTCGATGCGGCCGGCGCGGGGCACGCCGCCCCAGTACCGCTCGTTGCGGGTCATGAGCACGCGCGAGTAGGGCGTCATCGTCTCGAACCGGTAGGGCCCGGTGCCCATGTTGAGGACGCCCGGAGTCCCCAGCCGAGGGCCGTGGCGCCGCGCGTAGGCGGCGCTGAACACCCCGGTGCGGGCGACGGTGTAGACGAAGTCGGTCTGGGGGCGGTGCAGGTCGACGACCACGACGTCGGGGCGCTCGGCGCGGACACGGGCGACGGTCGTCCAGTAGGAGCCGGCCGCCGAGTCCGAGCCTTTGGCGAAGTGCGCCTCGAAGGAGGCGACGACGTCGTCGGCGGTGAGCGGCGAGCCGTCCCAGAACCGGACGCCCGGCCGCAGCCGGAACACGTGCCGGGTGGGTTTCGGCTGCTCGTGGGACAGGGCGAGGTTGGGGCGCACGGCGCCGTCCGGGCCCAGCAGCATCAGCGGCTCCAGGCCCAGCAGGACGACGCCGAGGATCGGGCCGACCGCACGGGTGGTGTGCAGCCGGTCGGGCAGCAGCGGGACGCTGACGGTGAGGGCGCCGAGCGCGCGGCCGGACGCCCGCCCGCACCCTGCGAGCAGCCCGCCCGCCGCCAGGGCGCCCCCGGCGGCCAGCAGGCCGCGTCTTGTCATGCGGTGGGGCTCGTCGAAGATGGTCACTGTCTCTCCTTCGCCGGGGTGGGGCGCGTCTTCAGGCGCGCAGGCGCGTGTCGAGCCAGTCGCAGATGTCGCGGTGGGCGACGGACAGTGCGTCGAGCTGGCAGTGCGTGCAGCCGGGGGTGCCCGGCGGGTAGGTGATGAGGCGCTTGTCCTCGTGCCCGACGGCGTCGAACGTCCGGTGGGCGACCTCAAGGGGCACCAGCACGTCGCTCTCGCCGTGAAGGATCAGCACCGGGCAGCGGATCCGCTCGGGGACGCCGCGCAGGTGGAACCCCGCCACCCGGGCCGGGAGCCCGGCCGGGTCGTCGAGGCCGAAGAGGGCCTGCACCTGGCGGGCGCGGCCGGCGAGCGGCCCGCCCGGGGCGAGCTTGGCGGCGTCGATGCCCTCGCTCGCGCCCCAGACCACGCAGGCGCGCAGCCGGTGCTCGAACGCGGCGGCGCGGGTCGCGTAGTAGCCGCCGAGGCTCGACCCGATGAGCCCGATCCGGTCCGGGTCGACGCCGTCGCGGCGCTGGAGGAAGTCGACGGCGGCGGCCACCGGCACCTCGGAGTCGTGCCGGGCGTGCACGCCGCGCCGGCGCGCCTCGCCCTGGCCGGGCCCGTCGAAGAGCAGCACCGTGTAGCCGCGCTCGCCGAGCGCGCGGCCGATCTTCAGGTACATCTCCTCGGCGAACGCGTCGATCCCGCCGATGACGGCCACGGCCGGCCCGGGGCCGTCCGCGCGGAGCGGCGGCACCAGGTACCCGGGCAGCGTCGTGCCCTCGTAGGGGATCTCCACCGCCGCCACGGGCGGGTCGGTGACCGCCATGGCGGCGCGGAAGCAGCGCCGCGCGGCCTCGACGCCGGGTGGCGTCCCGGCGCCGCCGATCGCCCGGAGCTGCCCGGAGATCCGGTGGTAGACGGACGCGCGCAGCCACGCGTCCCGCGCGGTGACCGGGTGGCCGCCGGCGTGGGCGGCGCGGGCGTCGCCCTCCACCGCGTCGGCGAGCGCGGAGAACCCGGCCCGCCAGGCGCGCTCGTCCCCGGGGGGCAGGTCCCGCGCGACGGCGTGGACCTCGCTGAAGTCGGCGCCGCCGACGTAGATGTAGCCGAGCAGCCGCATGAACTGCGTCGACCACTCCAGGTCGTCCGGCCAGTAGGCGAACGCCCCGAAGCCGGCGGTGGCGTCCCCGGGCCGGCTCATGACCGCGCCTCCGCGCGTCCCGCGCCGCTCTCCGCGCGTTCCTCCGTGCCGCTCTCCGCGCGCCGCCCGTACACGCGCACGGTGGCCTGCACGTGCGGCGCGAACCGGGACCAGCCCCGGCGGCGGCGGAACTCGGCGCCGTCGAGGACGGCGGGGTCGTCGATCTCGTACAGCGACAGGTACCGGCGGCCGCCGCCGGCGGCGGAGACGTAGCGCTCCCCCGACACGAAGCCGGGGCAGCCGGCGATCTCGGGCAGGTGGACCTCGTCGTACCAGCGGTTCCAGTCGTCCTCGACCGACTCCTCGACCGTCACGTCGACGACGAGCAGCCAGCGGGCAGCGGTGTTCATGCGCCCTCCTCGGCGGCGAGGCGGAGGGCGCCCGCTCCGTGGAAGCGGCGCCTCCGCCCGAAGGCGGCCAGCCCTTCGAGGTTGTCGGTCACCTGGCCGAAGACGGTGACCGTGTTGGGTCCGGAGGGCAGGCGGCACTCGGCGTCGCCGTAGACGACGCAGATCTCCCCGTACTTCCCGTCCCAGGTGAGGTCGCCCGGCCGGACCAGGCGGACCGCGTTCTCGGCCGCGCCCGCGGCGAGGCCGAAGGTCTCGGTGGCCATCAGCATCTCCCCGCTCCACGCGGTGTTGACGACTTGCGTCCGCAGCGGCAGCGCGGCGCGGACGGCGGCGGCGGTCCGCGGCACGCCCTCGTCGTAGAGCAGGACGCCCGCGGACCCGCCGTCCCAGCTCAGCCGGGCGCGGGCGGTGCCGCGCCGGAAGTCGTTCCAGGTGCGCTGGAACCACCAGCCGTCGGCCTCGCTCATGCCCGCGCCCCCTCGTCCGTGCGGCCGGCCCCGTCCGCGGGGTCGGCGTCGATGCGGTTGACGACCCGGTGCAGCGACACCGACCAGTCGGTGACCGCGTCCGCCCAGTGCTCCCAGGCCGCTTGGCCCGCCTCCCGCCGGCGGCGCAGCGCCCCGGCGAAGTCGTCGGGGTCGTCGACCTCGTACACGGCCCAGAACCGGTGGCCGCGGCTCCCGAGGTCGCGGTCGTGCGGGGCGAGCCGCAGCCGGACGGCCCGGTGGAAGCCGGGATTGGCGAGCAGCTCCGGGACGTGCCGCTCCTCGTACCAGGTGTGGAAGTCGCGCTCGTCCCGGTCGGTCGGCAGGTCGACGTCGGCGGTGACGATCGCCCAGTGCGCTCCCTGCGCGCCGTCGCGCGAGCGGGTGCTGAGCAGCGTCCGGTAGGTCCGCTCCCAGTTGAGCAGCCACGTGTCGACGTACCGCTGCCACGGCCCCCAGGGCGGCGCGGCGTCGAGGACGCGGTTGAACTCGTCCACGCCGTCGACCTCGTAGACCGCCGAGTACCGCTGGGGCCGCGCTCCGACGGCGCCGGGGTGGTCGAGCCGCCGCAGCAGCCAGCAGCGGCGGAAGCCCGGCTCGGCCACGTACTCGCGCTGGTGCTCCTCGGCCCACCAGCGGACGAACTCGTCCTCCCGCGCACCGGCCTCCGGCGCGACGTCGGCGCGTACCACGGTGAAGATCGTCATCGCACCCGCCCGGTCTGGATGTGGGACGTCGGGTAGCCGCCGTCCACGGTCAGCGTCGTGCCCACGACGAACGCGGCGTCGTCGGAGGCGAGGTAGGCGATCGCCCGCGCGATGTCGTCGACGGTGCCGAGCCGGCCCGCGAGGGTCGCGGACTCCAGCCGCTCGACGCGGCCGGGCTCGGCGCGCAGGTGCTCGTTCATCGGGGTCGCGGTGAAGCCGGGCGCGACGGCGTTGACGCGGACGCCGCGCGGCGCGAGCTCGACCGCGAGGGTCCGCGCGAGCCCGTCGACGGCGCTCTTGGTCATCCCGTAGGCGGCCTGTCCGGCCATGCCCACGTGCCCGGACACCGACGAGACCAGCACCATCGAGGAGCCTTCGCCCATCAGCGGCGTGAGTGCCTGCGCCACCAGGAACGGCGCGCGCGCGTTGACGGCCCACATGCGGTCGAGTTCGGCGACGGAGATGTCCTGGAAGGGACGCGGCCCGAAGACGCCGGCGCTCTGCACCAGGACGTCGAGGCGGCCGGCGGCCTCGCCGACGCTCGCGGCGAGCGCCCGGATCGAGCCGGCGTCCTCCAGTTCGGCCTCGAACACCCGGTGCCCGCGGCCGGAGTCGGCGAGCAGGTCCTCGTGCGCCGCGGCCGTGCGGCGCGCGTCGCGCGCCACGAGGAGCACCCGCGCGCCCTCGCCGGCCAGCCGCCGCGCGACGCCGGCCCCGATCCCCGAGCTGGCGCCGGTCACCAGGGCGACCCGGCCCTCGAAACGGCCGCTCATACGATCGCCACCGGACGCACCATGGAGCCGGTGGCCCCCCGGACCCGCAGCGACAGGCAGAGGAACAGGAACTCGCTCGCCTCCGCCTCCGCGAGCTGCTCCAGGTAGAGCAGTTCGGCGATGTGCACCCCGGCGCGGGCCAGCAGCCGCACGTGGACGGGGAGGAACGGCCCCGCGTCGCGGGCGGGGAAGCACTCGACGTTCTCGGTGTCGGCGCCGACCAGCACCGCGCCCGCGTCCGCGAGCGCCTCCGCCGCGCTCAGGTCGATCCCGGCGCCGAAGTGCGCCCCGCGCCGCTCGGCGCCCGCGTCCCACACCGACATGTAGCCGGTGCGGATCAGCACCGCGTCGCCGGGGCGCAGCTCGACGCCCTGCCGCTCCGCGGCGGCCCGGACGTCCCCGGCCGTGACGCGCTCGCCCGCGGGGAGCGCGCCGACGCCGCGGAGGGCGGCGATGTCGAGCAGGACGCCGCGGCACACGAACGGGGGGATCGAGGACGCCTCCGCGCGCACCGGGCCGTGGTCGCCGAGGTGCTCGGCCTCGGTGCCGCCGCCGTACCACTCCTCGCCCTCGGTGATGTGGCACAGGGCGTCGACGTGCGTGCCGGTGTGGGTGGAGGCGGCCATGAACTCGGTCATCACGCCGGTGGGCGCGCCCTGCGCGTCCGGCCGGCCCGCGGGGCCGTCGATCCGGCCGCCGCGCGGCGTCCGGTAGGTCGTCATCACGAATGGCGGGTGCGCGTCGAGCACGGGCATCCCGGCCCAGCGCCCGGCGTCCAGGTCGAAGATCCGGCCGGTGCGGGGCATCGCGAGGGCGGCGAGCACGTCCTCCGGGCGCTGCCGGCAGCCGCGTCCCAGCTCCTCGGGCGCGTAGTCCACCCCGGGGAGGGCGCGCTGGCGGAGCACGCCGCCGGTGTCGGTGGCCGTCATGCGGCGCCCCCGGCGGCCTTGACCGGGGCTCCCGGGGCGCTATATCGTCCACATTGCGGGCAATTAGTCTGCATAGCGGACAACGTAGGTCGAGGACGGAGAGCATGTCAAGAGAGCAGGCGCAGGGCTCGGTCAAGGTGCTCACGAAGGCGGTCGCGGTGCTCGACGCCCTCGCCGAGGCGGGCGAGCTGACGCCCGCGCAGCTCAGCGAGCGCCTCGGCGAGCCGCGCGGCACCCTGTACCGGGTGCTCGCCGCGCTGGAGGAGCACGACCTCGTCCAGGCCGGCGCCCGGCGCGGCGGCTACCAGCTCGGCCTCCACCTGTTCACGCTCGGCAACGCCGTCGCCCGCCGCTTCGGCGACGAGCGCGCCGCGGCACTGCCGGCGATGGAGCGGCTGAACGACGCCACCCGGCAGACGGTGTTCCTGACCGTGCGCCGCGGGTTCGACGCGCTGTGCGTCGAACGCATCGACGGCCAGCAGGTCGGCGTGATGATCCTGCCCGTCGGCGGGACGATCCCGCTGCACGGCGGCGCCAACGCGCGCGCCCTGCTCGCCTTCGAGCCCGAGGAGTTCTGGCGGCGGTACGCCGAGCACGCGCCGCTGACGGCGTTCACCCCCGCGACCGAGACCACGCCGGACGGCCTCTACCGGCAGCTGCGCGAGACGCGCGACGCCGGCTACAGCCTCTCCGACCAGGACGTGATCCCGGGCATCGCCTCGATCGGCGCGCCCGTCTTCGACCACGAGGACCGGGTCCGCGCCTCGATCTCCCTCAGCGGCCCCCGCCCGGCCGTGCTGGAGTCCTCCTTCGAGGACAACGTCCGCCTCGTGCGCGAGGCGGCGGCGGAGATCTCCCGGCTGCTCGGGCGGGACGCCGCCGCCCGCACCGCCCCCGCGGAGCGGCGATGAACGGCCGCCCGGCGCCCGCCCCGCCCGCGCCGATCAGCGCCGCCGCCGAACTGGTGGCCTCCAGGGCGCTGTCGCCGGTCGACCTGACCGAGACCTGCCTGCGCGTCATCGAGGCCCGCGAGCCGGACGTGTCGGCGTTCGCGGCCGTCGACGGCGAGCGCGCACTGCGCGAGGCACGGCTGCTCGAGGACGAACTGCTCCGCACGGGACCGCGCTCGCCGCTGCACGGCGTCCCGGTGGCGGTCAAGGACCTCCTCGACGTCGAAGGACTGCCGACCCGCGCCGGATCGCCGGTGCTCGGCGGCGCCCCGCCCGCCGCGTCCGACGCCGCCGCCGTGGCCGCGCTGCGCGCGGCGGGCGCGGTGGTCATCGGGAAGACCCACACCCACGAGTTCGCGCTCGGCGCGGTCACCCCGCAGACCCGGCACCCGACCCACCCCGACCGCATCGCGGGCGGCTCGAGCGGAGGGTCCGCCGCCGCCGTCGCCGCCGGCGAGGTCCTCGGCGCGCTCGGCACCGACACCGGCGGCTCGGTCCGGGTGCCCGCCGCGCTGTGCGGCGTGGTCGGGCTCAAGCCCCGCGCCGGCGCCGTATCGATGCGGGGCGTCGTCCCCTTGTCGCCTCTGCTGGACTCGTGCGGCGTCCTGGCGGCCGACGTCCGCGATGCCGATCTGCTGTGGCGGGCCCTTTCCCCCACCACCCCGCCCACGGCTCCGGGCACGTTGCGCGTCGGCGTGGCCACGGACGACACCCTCGGCGCCGTCTCCGACGAGGTCGCTGAAGCGGCGGCCAAGGCGGCCTCCGTCCTCGGCACGCGAAGCGACATCGAACTCACCCCCGTGTCGCCGCCCCCGTTCGACGACTGGGCGCCGGCTCGCATCATCCCTCTGCTCGCCGATATGCTCGAAACCCACGCTGGCCGGGACTGGTACCCGCGCCGGGCCGCGCTGTACGGGCCTGACACGCGCGCGGCGCTCGACACGGCGACGTCCTTCACGACCGCGGACCTCATCAAGGCTCTGCGCACGACGGCACGGCTCGTTGAACGTTTCATGGACTGCCTGATCGCCTGCGACGTCCTCCTCCTGCCCACTGTCGAGCGCACCGCACCGGAAAGACAGGAACTCTCGCGGCCGGAGCATCCCTACAACCCCTCCGCGCTCTTGCGCCTGTGCGCCCCGGTCAACTGGTGTCCTCTGGCCGCCATCAGCGTTCCGTGCGGAACCTCAGCGACAGGCTTGCCCATCGGCGTTCAATTCGTGGGCCGCGACGAAGCAACCGTCATCGAGTGCGCAGCCCGATACGAATCCGAACGACGTCCCATTGTGAGGGCAACAGAAGGAAGCCACTCCCGGGGACAACAGCCCAAACCGTTCCCGTAAAGCCAAGCCGAATAGGTGAATTTCGCAAAGGAGGTGAGAACTTGGCGGTCACAGACGCAGCGGCACGCCCCACGATGACGGGTGCGGTCGGGGCGGCCTACGCGGTGACGGTCCGCATTTTCGTCACTTTGCTCGTTCCGACGGGTGTCGTGCTGGTCCCGGGAGCAGTCGTGGCGGCCGACCTGTTCTTCGGCTGGGTCGGGCGGGAGGCGGTCCTGACCGACGACGGCTTTCGGCCATTGTTCACCTCATCGGCCGCGGTTGTCGGGACGGCGATGGCGATCGCGGTGGGGCTGGTGGCCCGCCGGACGGGCTGCCCGTCGCCGTGCACGTCGTCGGGCGCGAGGAGGCCGCCGTCATCACACGCGCGGCCCGCTCTCACGAAGCGGAAGCGCACCCGGAGGAGCCTTGACGAAAGCGCCCGGTAACGTGCCGAGGGTGGAAACGGCGGCGATCTGGTGGCGCCTCCGGGGGCTCGGGGGCTTGGACCTGATGCGGGCCCACTTCGTCCGGCACGAGTTCTCCCGGCACGGCCACGAGACGTTCGCGATCGGCACGGTGCAGGCGGGCACCGAGGAGATCTGGTTCCGGGACGGCGTCGAGCGGGTCGGCCCCGGCGGGCTGGTGGTCATCCACCCCGAGGAGGTCCACACCGGGACCGCGCCGGACCGCGGCGGCTGGCGCTACCGGGTGCTGTACCCGGCGGGCGAGGTCATGGCCGGGCTCGGCGGGACGCGCGGCACCCCCCGGTTCCGCGAGCGGGTGACCTACGCCGCCGACCTGGCCCGCCTCTTCGTCCGTGCGCACACGGCGACGGAGACCGAGGACGCGCTGACGGCGGAGACGTCGGTGCGCCTCGCCCTCGCCGCCCTCCTGCACAGGCACGGCACCGTGCGGGCGGAGGAGCCGGCACGCCGTCTCCGGGGACGGCACACCGCGATGGCACGCGAGATCCTCCAGGTTCGGATGGTCGATCCGCCGAGCCTGGAGGAGCTCGCTGCGGAGGTCGGGGTCGGCCCGTTCACCCTGCTGCGGTCGTTCCGCGACGCCTACGGCCTGCCGCCGCACGCGCTGCTGATCCAGCTGCGCGTCCGCGCGGCGCGGCGGCTGCTGGAGCGGCGGCTGCCGCCGGGCGAGGTCGCGGCCGAGGTCGGCTTCTTCGACCAGGCGCATCTGACCCGCCATTTCCGGCGGGCGGTCGGCGTCCCGCCGGGCGCCTACCAGCGTGCCGCCTGCGGAGTGCAAGATCGTACAAGCCCGGGCGCCCGATGACTCCCTAGGTTGGCCTCCATGCGAGAGGACAGCGAGTTGATCGCCCGTGGCCTGCCGCTGGAGCCGGATCGCCCGGCCGTCGAGGCGATGGGGCGGGCCGTGCTGGGACGCGTCGCCGCCTACGCCGAGTCGGCCGCGCACGCGCCGGCGAGCCACCCCGCGGAGAAGGGCCCCGCCCTGGACGACCTGCTGCGCCCTCCCCCTGAGGGGCCCGGCGACCTGGACGCGCTGCTCGACGTGTTCGACGGCGCCGCCCGGCAGGGCGTGGACACCTCGTCCCCCGGCTACCTGGCCTACTTCCCCGCGGGCGGGCTGGTGAGCTCCGCGCTGGGCGAGCTGCTCGCGCAGATCTACAACCGGTTCACCGGGGTCGCCGACCTGGCTCCGGCCCTGGTCGCCATGGAACACGGCGTATTGCGCTGGCTGTGCGAAGAGTTCGCGCTGCCGCCCGGCTCGGTCGGCATCACCACCACCGGCGGCTCCATGGCGACCTTGTCCGCGCTGGTCGCGGCCCGCCACGACCGGCTCGGCGACGCCATCGCCTCGGGCACGCTCTACGCCACCGAGCACACGCACTTCTGCGTGGAACGCGCCGCGCGCATCGCCGGGCTGCCCGACAGCCGCCTGCGCATCGTCCCCACCAGCGGGCTGCGCATGGATCCGTCCGCCGCCCGGGACATGATCAGGGCTGACCGGGCCCGGGGCCTGCGCCCGTTCCTGCTGGTCGGCACCGCGGGCAGCACGAGCACGGGCACGATCGACCCGCTCCCCGAACTGGCGGCGCTCGCCCGCGCGGAGGACCTCTGGTTCCACGTCGACGCCGCGTACGGAGGCGGCTTCCAGCTCACCCGACGCGGCCGCGCGCGGATGGCCGGGATCGAGCACGCCGACTCCATCGTCCTCGACCCGCACAAGAGCCTGTTCCTGCAATACGGGACGGGCGTGCTGCTGGTACGGAACGCCGGGGCGCTCGCCCGCGCGCACCGCGGCGGCGGCCACTACGTCCAGGACGTGCGGGCCGTCGGGGACCTGCCCGACTACGGCTACCTCGGCGCCGAACTGACCCGCGACTTCCGCGGCCTGCGGCTGTGGCTCCCGCTGCACCTGCACGGCGTCGCGGCGTTCCGGGCCGCGCTGGACGAGAAGCTCGACCTGGCCCGCCACGCCCACGCGGACCTCGCCGACGACCCGCTGCTCGATGTGCCGTGGGAACCCGACCTGACCGTCGTGACCTTCCGGATGCGCGGTGGCGAGGAACCCACACTCCGCCTCCTGGAGCGGGTCAACGCGACCGGCCGGATCTTCGTGTCCAGCACGCGCGTCGAGGACCGGCTCCTGCTGAGGATCAACCCCACGAGCCACCGCACCCGCGCGGATCACCTCCAGCGCGCACTGGCCCTCATCCACGAGCAGGCCCGGAAGAGCGTTTCTACGACCCTTGACGACCACAGGTGACCTGAACAGATGACGAACTACGCCCGCATGTACCGCTTCGGCATCACCCCCTGGGAGCGCTACGGCAAGGCCGCGGGGGCCGGCATCGCCGCGCTCCTGGACCGCGAGGAGGCGGACCGCTCGCGGCCCCTCGGCCGCGCCCTCGACCTCGGCTGCGGCCGCGGCCAGTTCACCCCCGAGCTGGGGCGCCGCGGCTGGCAGGCCGTCGGGATCGACTACGTCCCGGCCGCGATCGAGGCCGCCCGGCGCAAGCCCGCGGAAGGGACCACCTACGTGGTCGGCGACGTGACGGACCTGGCGGCGGCCGACCTCGGGACGTTCGAGTTCTTCCTCGACATCGGCTGCTTCCAGGGTTTCGAAGCCGAGCAGCGGCACGCCGTCGGCCGTGGCGTCACCGCACTCGCCGCTCCCGCCGCGACGCTGCTGATGCTCGCCTTCGGCGTCACCCGGCTCCGCTCGCGCATCGGCGGGGTGTCCCAGGCGGAGGTCGAAGCCGCGTTCCCCGACTGGGAGATGCTCGACGTCCGGCCCGCTGAGACCGCCGGGCTGGGCTGGCCGATGAACCGGACGTCCCCGCAGTGGTACCGGCTGCGCCGACGAAGCTGACGAGATGGGCGAGACAGCCGTGGGCCGGCGCGCCCCGCGACTCGCGCGGTCACTGCCCGCTCTGACGGTTGTGGTGGCCGTGGTCGCGTCGGCCGTGTTCGCATTCTGGTGGTTCAGCCCCTGGGAGTCCTTCCAGGGGCCACCGGGTGCGGCGCCCCGGCCTTTGGACGGAGTGCCGGTCAAGGGCATCGCCCGGTCCCGCACGGCGACGGCCCCCGTCCTCGTCGCGGGCATGCTGGTGGAGCGGCACGGCGGCGGCGTCCGAGCGGTCGAGCCGCGCACCGGCCGGACCTGGTGGGCCTTGCGCAGACCGGGACGCGTGCGGGCGAGCACGGTCGGCGCGGTCGACGGCGCACGGGCCGCCATCGTCTGGACCGACCGGCGCCTGACCATCATCGATGTCGCCACCGGCCGGCGGCGGCATGCGGAGCTGCCCGACCGGTCGCAGGACCGCACGCCGCACGGCGGCACCTCCGCCGACGCGGCGGTGGTCGGGCTCGCCGACCGGGCCGGGCACCCGATCGCCGCCGTCATCCAGAACCGCGGCGTCGACGCCTACGACGCCGCCTCCGGCCGCCGCCTGTGGTCCTGGAAGGCGCCGGCGCACTGCGGTTTCAACGAGCCGTCGGGAGCGGCGGCGACCGCCGCACTGTCCCTGACGGTCGGCTGTGAGCTCGCCCCCGACGCGCGGGACCGTCCGGTGGTGGACTACTCGGCGGCTTACACGACGCTGCTCGACGCCTCGTCCGGCCGGCCGGTACCGGGATTCGCGCGCTTCGGCCGCGGTCGCCTCGTCCCCGTGGGCGACCATCTCCTCCTGCAGCGTGAGGAGTCCCGCGGGTACCGGGTCGTCGATGCGCGAACGGCGAGAACGCTGTGGCGGCTTCCCAACGTTCGGGCCATCGCCTCGGGAGGCGACGGCCTGGTCGTCAGCACCACGCTGGACGGCCGGGAGGTGAGCCTCTACCGGGCCCGAGACGGCCGCCGCCTCTGGCGGTACCGCGCCGAGGACGACCGCGGTCAGCTTCGCCATTCCACGGTCGTCGACGGGCGGGTCTACGCGGTCGAGTTCGACGGTGGCGCCCGCGTCGTCGCCTTCGGCGAAGCGGGACAGGTCGCCGGGCGGCTGGACCTTCCCGCCGCCTTCCGGCGCGGCACCCCCGCGGTCATCGGCGGCGGCTACGGAACGCTCGTCGTGGAGGACGTCCATGCGAACCCGGGCCGCAAATCCAAGGCCCGCCCGTACGTGCTCCTGATCGGCGCGGAATGAGGGGTTGCGCCGCGCCGGCGACCCCGGCCTCTTATCCCAAGGTGCTTGGGGTCGACACCGGGCTCACCGCCGCCATCGAAGCGGCCGAACGCGGCCGGCGGGTGGCCGTCACCGAAGCGCATATCCGGGCCGCAGGCGCGCTCGGCCCCTGGCCGGCCGAACTCGGCGAGGCCATCGCCGCGCTGCCCGCCGAAGCCCCGGCGGAGGAGACGTCCCGGGCCTGGCTGCTCCGACACACCGACGCACCCTGCGGCCCAGTGGGCGTAGGCGTCGTCGAGCGTCATCCCCTGTTCGGCGCGGGACGTCGGACTGTGCCGTGCGCAACGTCTCAAGCTCGTCCAGGGCGCCCTCCCGCGAGACCAGGGTCGACTCAGCGGCGCCCAGCGCATCGCGCAGGCGGCGGGCGCGAGCGGCCGGAACCGCACGGCGCCGACCGGGACGTCCAGGGCCTTGGCGCCCTCGACATGGCTGTGGCCGGCGTATCCGCAAAGCGCAGAGGCGCGTACAACTCAACGTGACGGGACGGGCGACGAAGCTCGGAGAGCAAGGGCCTGACTTACAGGCCGTTCAGGTGAGCCGAGGAGATGAGCACTGTCATGGATCCGATCGTCGCTCCATACGGTCGCTGGGAGCCGGCAACCCCTGCGCAGGTCGCCTCGCTCTTTTCGGCCATGCCGTGTCCATGGTGGGTGGCCGGCGGATACGCGATCGAGCTCGCCGTGGGTCATCGCGTCCGCGACCACGACGACATCGACGTGATGATGCTGCGCCCGGACCAGCACCACTTGCACGGCGTCCTGCGCGGCTGGGAATGCTGGGCCGCCGACCCCTCGGGCGTCCTGCGGCCCTGGGGGCCCGCTGAGATCCTGCCGCCGACGGTCCACGACATCTGGTGCCGCCCGGGCCCGGACGAACTCTGGCGAATCCAGGTGATGCTCGACGAGACAAGAAACGGCGAATGGGCATCGCGACGCGACCCGGGTCTCCGCCGCCCTTTGGCCGGCATCGGGGACATCAGCCCGGACGGCATCCCCTACCTAGCACCCGAGATTCAGCTGTACTACAAAGCCGAACAGCCTCGGCCGAAGGACCAGATCGATTTCCTCGCGGCGTTGCCCTTCCTCACCGCCGAGCGGCGACACTGGCTGAACGAGGCCTTGTCTCGGAGCTTCGGTACGCACCCTTGGCAGGATCAGCTCATCGGTTGAAAGGGAGCACCGAAACCCGGCCTCAGGATCCTTTCGTCGCCTCTGGCGACTTCAGACGTGATCTCGTGATGCGTCGTTCCCGATCTAGGAGTTCTCAGCGCCCCGTAACCACGTCCGGTTCGGCGGGCGGGGACGAGGAGACCGGCGCTGGAGACAGCGCACGGCGTCTCGTCCCCGACCCAAGACATGCAGGCACCTTCAGTCAGAGCGGCCCTTGAGGATCTCCGCTCTGTCCTGGGCGTTTTGATGGAAGTCCGCTTGGCAGCGGTGGAGTTCGCGTTCGGTGTGGCTCGCCGGCTCCGGTCAAGTCATGGTGATGTGCCCGTCCTTGATCGGGAGAGCCGGACGACGTCCTCGTCGTTGGTCTCACGGCCCTCGGCCCGGAGATGGACGACGGCGGCGTCCAGGTCGGTCTGTGCACAATGCTCGGCTTCCGCTTCGGCCCCCCGCTTCCGCGATCTTCAGGACCAGAGGTTCTGGCGAGCCGACCTGCCCGATGGGAAGGCGCCGGCGGCCGGGTACGGGCCGCTGGAGGTCGTCGCGCGCAACAAAGCGGACCTCAAGCGGATCGCCACGCACTGGCCGGACGGGCTCCGCGTCGCCGAGTCGCTCATCACGAACCAGGTTCGCCCCTACGACCTGCCGTGCAGGTTCAGCCGCGAGGGCCACCCGACCCCGATCGGCGCCGCAGCCGCGCGAAGAAGTCGGCCAGTTCGTCGGTCGCCGCCAGAGGCATGACATGCGCGACATACTGATCTGGTCGCACGAGGACAACGGCACCACCACGGTCGATCGCGCGCGCTTCGAAGATGTCGTCCTCCGGAATCGTGGCGTGGACCCGATCGAGGTCGGCCAGGGCGAAGGGACCGACCCTCGGCTTGAAGACCTCGGGCACCTGGGAGAGTTCGATCGCGTGGTGGTCTTGCTGGTAGACGACCTCAAGGTCGAACCAGTCGTGGGGCCTGACGCCTTCCGGAAGCCCGGTGAACGGCGAGTCGGAGGACGTCGTGAGCCATTCCGCGAGTTCGGCGACCGCGGAGCCGCCACCGCCGGGTGCCGCCTCGTCCGCGAACACGTAGATCCTCCAGCGCCCGTCGGCCGTCGCTTGATGCCCCAGATGCACGGGATTGGTGTCGGCCACGCGTCGTACCCTCGCGGAGGCGAAGCGCTGCCCGATCGGGAAGCCCTTGGCCAGGTCACGGTGCGTCGGACGGCCGACGATCATCGATGGGGCGTATTCCGTCCGGAATCCGGTGCGGAACTCCTCCGTGGCCTTGAAGTACTCCGGCAACTCCGCGGCGTCGGCGAACTCGTCGGCCTTCTTGGCCATCATCGACGACCACGCCTTGTCGAAGTCGATCAGGTTCTTCGCGATGACCTTGCGTTCCGCGCCGTACGTGGCGAGCAGCGCCTCCGGCGCCCGTCCGTCCAGGACGTGGCCCAGCTTCCAGCCGAGGTTGAATCCGTCCTGCAGGGAGACGTTCATTCCCTGGCCGCCTTTGGCGCTGTGCGTGTGGCAGGCGTCGCCCAGGATGAACACGTGCGGCAGACGGTCGCCGGTCTCCGCCGGCGGCACGTCGTCGAACTGATCGGCGAGCCGGTGTCCGACCTCGTAGACGCTGAACCAGGCCACCTTCTTCACGTCCAGCGAGTACGGACGCAGGATCGCGGCGGCCTTCGCTATGACGGCCTCCACCGGCGTACCGCGCACCTTTCCCGCGTCGTCGGCGGGCACCTCACCCAGGTCGACGTATAGGCGGAACAGGAACCCGCCTTCGCGGGGAATGACCATCATGTTGCCGCCGCTGCTCGACTGGATGGTCGACAGCAGTCGGATGTCGGGGAAGTCGGTGTCGGCCAGGATGTCGAGAACGCCCCACGCATGGTTCGCGCTGTGGCCCTCGAACTGGCAGCCGATGGCCTGGCGCACCCTGCTGTGCGCGCCGTCGGCCCCGACGAGGTACTTCGCACGGACCTGGAATTCCTTGCCGGCGGTCTCTCCCGCCGAGTAGGCCAAGGTGGCGAGCACCGGGTGCTCGATTCCGGGGAGGACCTTATGGCTCACGTACTCCACGCCGAAGTCCGGACGCATCCTGGTCGGCGAGTTCGCCATGAACTCGGCGAAGTAGTCGAGTACGCGCGCCTGGTTGACGAGGATGTGCGGGAACTCGCTCAGACCTTTGGGGTCGTCGGGCGACCGGCCGGCCCTGGCGATGCGCGTGGGATCGTCCGGGTCCGGCTGCCAGAAGGCGAACTCGGTGACGTGGTGCGCCTCGGCGGCCAGCCGGTCCGCGAAGCCGAACGCTTGGAAGGTCTCGACACTCCGCGCCTGGAGCCCGTCGGCATGACCGGTCCGCAGGCGCCCCACGCGGCGCTCGATGATGCGCGTGCTGATCCGGGGGAACTGTGAGAGCTGGGCCGCGGTTATCATTCCGGCCGGTCCGGTGCCCACGATGAGAACGTCGACCTCGTCGGGGAGGCCGTCGGGACGGTTCAGCCCGACACCGGCGGCGGGCTGGACGCGGGGATCGCCCGAGACGTATCCGAAGTGATGGAACTGCATGCCGGGCTCACTCCCGCCCGGTGCCGGGCGCCTGGTCCGCTGCCGGGATGCCAGGGCGCGCCCGCTCGCACCAGACGTCCCACGCTCGGACGGCCTGGCCGCTGATGGTCGCGTTCGCCGCCGCCGCTTCACCGGCCGAGAGGTACCGCGGGTTTCCGAGAGCGAGCGCCGTGGCCTGGGCATGCGCGTTGGCCTCGGTGTAGACCGCCCGGTAGACGACCTCCTGCAGCGAACCGCCGACGGCGACCGAGCCATGGCCGCGCATCAGCGCGACGGGTGCGTCCCCGAGCGTCCTGGCGAGCGCGGCACCGAGCGACGACGAGGTGATGAGCAGGTCGCTGGCGTCTCCGGCGACGTCGCTGATCTCGAAGACCGGTGTCGTCCGTCCCCCGAGGAACCCGGCCATGTGGAGGATCGGCCGCAATCCGGTGTCGATGACGCTGAACGGCACGACCGAGGGCGAGTGGCTGTGCACGACCGCCATGACGTCCGGGCGGCGGCGGTAGATCTCCGCGTGGATGAAGCGTTCCAGGTAGGGGCGGCGCGGGTCGTCGGTGCGCCCGTCCAGATCGTGCTCGAGCAGGTCGGACGCGGTCACCGATCCCGGAGCCAGGTTCCGTGACAGCCAGAACGTGTCGGCGCGCGGGGCGGTCCGCACACTGACGTGCCCGAAGGCGTCGAGGACGCCCTGGCGGACAAGGATGCGGTTCGCGGCGACCAGGTCCGCTGCCTGTGCCGCTGTGAGCGTGGTCATGAGGTCGGTACTCCGGGTGGTTCGTCACGTGCGGTCATGAGCTGTGCGGTCATGAGCTGAGGAACACCACGCCGGCGCGCTCGGCCATGATGGGCTGGATGAGCTCGCGCACCACCTGCTGGTGGGCAGGGTGGTCACGGAACTCGAGATAGCCGGCCTCGTCGTCGAACTCGGTCAGCGAGGAGAACTCGAAGTTGTCCGGCCGGATCCGCAGGTCCCTGCCCATCCGCATCGACCGGATGGTGCCGATCTGGTTCCGCAGGGCCAGGAGGCCGTCGGCCATCCGCTGGATCTGCTCGTCCGTGGTGCCCTCGTGGAAACGCAGGGAGATCACGTGGTGGAGCATCATCGCCCTCTGCGCGGGACGCTGACCGTCTTGGACTGCGTGAAGGAGAGGATCTCCTCGAGGCTCTCCTCCTTGCCCAGGCCCGAGGCCTTGACACCGCCGAACGGCAGTCCGGGGAAGTGACGCGAGGAGTCGTTGATCCACACGTATCCGGCCCGCAGATCCTCGGCGAACCGGTGCGCCCGGTCGACGTCCTGGGTCCACACGCTGGCGGTCAGGCCGTAGCGGACGCCGTTGGCCACCTCGACCGCCTCGTCGTCGGTGTCGAAGGTGAGCACCGAGAGCACCGGACCGAAGATCTCCTCTTGCGCGATCGTCATGGCGGGCGTGACGCCGGAGAACACGGTGGGCGCGATGAACAGACCTTCGGGCAGGTGAGCGGGGCGGCCACCGCCGATGGCGACGACGGCTCCCTCCTCACGGCCCATGCCGATGTAGCGGCTGACCCGCTCGAAGTGCTCGCGGGAGACGAGTGCGCCCATCTGGGTGGACTCGGAGACCGGCACGCCGACCTCGATCTGCTCGACGAGCTCGACGACGCGCGCCAATACCCGGTCGGCGATCGACCGGTGCACCAGGAGCCGCGAATTCGATCCGCAGGACTCGCCCTGGGTGGCGGTGAAGTTCATGCCGAACACGGCGCCCTGGGCGGCCGCCTCGACGTCGGCGTCCTCCAGCACGACCATGGCGTTCTTGCCGCCGAGCTCCAGGCTCACGTGCTTGACGCCCACCCCTGCGGCGACCCGCTGGATGTCCCGCCCGGTGCGCTCGCTGCCGATGAACGCGATCCGCTCGATCTCCGGGTGGGCGGCGATCGCCACGCCCGGGGCCGGGCCGGCGCCGTTGACGATGTTGACCACGCCGGGAGGCAGCACCTCCGCGATCAGCTCGCCGAGCCGAATCGCCGACAGTGGTGCCTGCGGCGGCGGCTTGAGAATGACGGCGTTGCCCGCCATCAGCGGCGCGCCCAGCTTTCCCGCCCCGAAGAAGACCGGGTGGTTGAACGGGATGATCCGGCCGACGACCCCGTAGGGCTCGGGCCGCGAGTAGTGGAGACCGGTCCCGGCGCCCGGGTAGGTCTCGCCCTTGATCATCAGCGCCCAGTCGGCGAACATCTCGAGGTGATCGGCCGCCCACAGCGCGTCCTTGCGCATCGCGGTGACCGAGCTGCCGCCGTCGAGGGCGTCGAGCAGGCCGAGTTCGTCGGCGTTGGCCCGGATGTGCGCGGCAAGCTCGCGGAGCGCCGAGGCCCGCCCCTGGGGCGAGTAGCGGCGCCACCTCTCAAAACCGCGCCGGCCCGACCGTACGGCGGCTTCGACGTCCGCCTCACCGCCGTCCGCGACCTCCGCCAGGGGGAGCTCGGTGGCCGGGTCGAACGTGGTGAAAGTCGCTCCGCTCGCGGCCGGGCGCGGCTCGTTGTCGATGAGCAGGCCCCAATCGCGGGAGCGGATCGCCTCGAGCGTCGCCCGGTGCGGCGCGTACTCGTCCGAGTAGGGCGTCGTGGCAGTGGTTGACATGGGCTTCCTCGTCACTTCTGGGTGTCCGTCCCGACCCCGGTGAGCCGCGCGCGCAGCTCACGCCAGCGCTCTGCGCACTGGGCGGACGCGGCGGCGTACTCCTCCGGCAGGTGGTGGTACGGGGACCGGACCGGGCCGGGCCGGCAGTAGCCGGCGGCGGCGATGCGGGCCTTCTCGATCTGGGTGTTGTAGGAGGCGAAGACCTCCTGGTCGGCGAAGAGGTGCGCCAGCGGCTCGTTGGCCCACGCGATGTCGGCCGCCGCCTTGCCGGCGGCCTCCGCGTCGCCACGCGTGAGCGCCTCCATCAGGGCGATCGAGGGCTCGGGTCCCATCCCCGCGGCGGTGGCCCAACAGGCGGTGGTGGTCTTGGGCGCACGTGCGGCGAAGTCGTGCACGACCATGTCGCTCGGGACGAAGTTCACCTTCTCCCCCGTGGCCTCCAGCATGCGGTCCAGGTGCGGTGCCCGGGACACCTTCGCCGAGGTGACGGTGGGCGCCTCGGCGGACACCCCCTGCCAGAACTCGACGGGGAACGTGTAGCGGAAGGCACGGGCGTTGGCGTAGACCATGAGCGCGAGATCGGGGAACGCCTCGCTCGCCTGGGCGAAGTAGTCCACCGCCATCTCGGTGGTCAGCGGCTGCCATATGGGCAGGCCGAGGAGGGCGCCCGTGGCGCCGGAGTCCGCCACCTTCCGCAGCCGACGGGCCGTGCCATGGCCGCCGGCACCGGTCGCGCCCACGAACGTGGGCACCCGGCCGGCGACCGCCTCGACGACCGTGTCGACGACGATGTCGAAGTCCTCCTCGCTCAGGGCCGGGCACTCGCCCGTCGTGCCCACGGCGATGATCCCGGAGACTCCGTCGCGCACGAGCCGGTCGACGACCCGGGCCGTTTCGTCGACATCGACGGTGTTCCGGGCGTCGAGCCGCTCGGCGCCGGGCAGCGCCGGGGTCGGGATGATGCCGTACATGCCGTTGATCTCCGCCGCCGTGATCACGGTCGGGCTCCCTTCCCGGCGGCCGGACGGGCCGTCTGCTGCTTCGTCGACATCGACACTCCCTCTCACACGCCCTACGGCGTGATTCGCACTTGTTCCTTCGGTCGCTCACAGAGCGACCAGGTCACTTCGTGAAGTCCGGTGGCGGCGGGCCGGCGTACCCCCAGGTGTCGCCCTTCCACTCCTCGCCCCAGAACCTCGCCTCCAGCGGGCCCCCCATCTCCTCCTCGACCTGCTCGAGCTCGGCGTAGTACTCGATGAACACGCCTGCCGGGTCGGCGTAGTAGGTGAAGATGTTGCGCCCGGGCCCGTGACGCCCCGGACCCCACACGCAGGCCGTGCCCTCACGGGTGAGCGCGCCGAGTGCCGTCATGACGCTGTCCATCTCGACGACGTCGAACGCGATGTGCTGAACGCCGGTGCGCTCGGAGTCGCAGACGGCGAGGCTGTGGTGATCTCGGTTGCAGCGCATGAACGACATGCCGCGCGCGGTCCGGTCGCTCACCTTCAGCCCGAGCGCCGCGTAGAAGCGCTCCAGTACTGCTCGCTGGGGGGAGTTGAGGACCACGTGGCCGAGCTTGCGGGGCGCGACGATCCGCGCCCGGTGGCTCTCCTCGGTGAACTCCGCCCCGTACAGCAGCTGCACCACATTGCCGTCCGGGTCGCGGACGGCCGCACCGGCCTGGTGGCCGGGTCCGACGGCCTCCCCGGGCTCACGCACCACCTGGCCGCCCGCGGCCACGGCCGCCTCGACGGCCCCGTCGAGGTCGGCACGGGTCGCGACGTCGAAGGAGATGTGCACGAGCTCGCCCCGTTCTGCCCCGGCGGGCGCCTGTTCCAGGGAGAGGCCGTGGTGCGGGGACGTCAGCGCGCGGAAGTACCGACGCCGGGAGTCGCCGTCGCCGTTGACGAGGGCCAAGCCCCAGCGATCGACGTAGAAGTCCTCCGTTCGGTCAAGGTCGGGCACCGCTAGGGCGATGTTGTTGAGGGTCTGCACACGGACCATGGGAAGCCTCCGGTTCGGGCTCTGCGGAAAGGCGTACGGCGGGGGCCGGGAGACCTTCCTTCACAGGCGGCCCATGGGACTCGGGGGGCCGCCTCTGGGCCCCGTCAGTGATTGCGGACGAAGTCAGCCACGAGCCGGTTGAACTCGTCGGCGTGCTCGAGCTGGGCCCAGTGGCCGCAGCGGTTGATGATGTGTGCCCGCGAATCGGGGATGCCGGCCGCCAGGAGGAGCGCGGTCTCGAAGGAGACGACCCGGTCGTCGCGGCCGTGGATCAGCAGCGCCGGCGCCGAGATCTCCGGGAGCCGCCTGGGGTCGGCCCAGATCGTGATCGGCGCCTTGGGCCCGTGCTTGGCGACGTTCGCGAGATGCTCCGGGCGCTTGGCCACGGCGGCCGAACGCTGCTCGGACAGCTCGGGGGTGGCGAACCGCTCCTTGTCGTAGACCATGATCTCGACCAGCCGCATCATCTGCTCGGGGCTGGGGTCGGCGTAGCTCCTGGCCATGACCTTGAGCCCCTCGGTCGGACCGCCGCCGGCACCGAAAAGGATGGGCTTCATCTGGATCGGGGCGCCCATGGTGATCAGGTGAGACACGCGCTCGGGCCGCTCGATCGCCATCCGCAGCGACGCATGGCCGCCCATCGAGTTGCCGACGAAGGCGGCCTTGTCGATGCCGAGCGCGTCGAGGAACTCGCAGATCACCTCGACGTGGTCGTAGGTCGCGAAGTCGGCCTCGTCGGACTGGCCCCAGCCCGGGAGGTCGGGGGCGATCACCCGGAAGCCGGCCGCGGCGATGGGCTCGATGTTCGGGTTGTAGTTGCTCCAGCCGGTCGCGCCGGGACCGCCGCCATGCAGCAGGAGGACGGGGTGCCCGTCCGCCGGGCCGGCCTGGTTGTAGTGGATGTTCCAGCTCTTGGTCCGGACGTCCTTGGCGACGTCCGCTTCGGTGAGAGCCATCAGCGGGCACCTTCCGGGGGCATGTTGGTGAAGGGGGCTTGGCCGAGCAGGCCGTGAACCATCTCCGGCGGACGGTGGCCCCAGCTACTGAGCTTGCCGAGGGTCTCGACCTGCCAGGTCTCGTCGTCGATGAGCAGCCCGCCCCAGCCGTACTCGACGGAGAAGCCGGAGGGGGTACGGACGTAGAAGCTGAACATGCGGTCGTTCGGGTGCATCCCGAGCGTCATCTCGAACGGCTGCTTGGCGTCCATGCACCGGTCGTAGGCCATGCCCACGTCGCGGATGTCGCTGACCTCGACCATGAAGTGGTGCATCTTCTTCGGGTGCGGCATGTTGCCGAAGGCCACGGAGTGGTGGCGCGGGTTGCAGTGCAGGAAGACGACGTCGGCGACGATCCCGGGAGCGACCTCCTCGACGATGAAGTCGCTGATCCTGAAGCCGAGGATGTCCATGTAGAAGGCGAGGTACTCCTCGCGGCCGACGCCCTTGGACACCAGCACCTCGTGGCCCGCGCCGCCGGAACCGGTGACGAACTTACCGAGCAGCGCGTCCGATCGGAAAGGAGTCTCGGCGTCGGCGAAGCCGGTGACCAGCTCGAGCCGGTTACCGAGAGGGTCGGCGGTGATCACGATGCGGTCGACCTGTCGGGCGGTGGCGAGGGCGGAGCCGCCCTCGGTGACCTCGACACCGGCGCCGCGCAGCTTCTCCACGATCCGGTCGAGCGAGCCGCCGCTCTCCACCGCGTAGCCGGTGGCGGCCAGGTCGTCGGCCGGACCCTCGGTGCAGAGCCAGCGATACGCCTTCTCGTCGGTGCGGAAGCTGATCGAGCCGGCGTCCTTGTGGCCGACCTGCATCCCCAGCAGGCCCGCGGCGAAGTGCTCCCAGTCGGCGAGGTCGCTGACCTCGTACACGACGTACGCGAGCTCCTTGACTCCAGACATCTGTTCCTTCTCTCGGGTGTGGGGGTCAGAACGCCGGAACCGCGAGCCCGGCCTTGTCGGACGCGGCGACGAACTTGTCCGGTCGCAGGGCGATCGCCTGGACGCCGTAGCGGGCGAACCAGCCGAGAAGCACCTCTTCGAGATCGACCAGCTCGTCGGGGCCCTGGGTGTAGGCGGTCTTCGGCCGGATGGTGAGGTAGCGGGCGCCCAGCGCGTCCCACTCCGCCTTCTCCTCGGCGCTGAGCAGCGTCCGGGGGTCGGTGTCGGCGCCCAGGAGGACGAAGCCGTCACCGAGGAGCTCGTCGAGCCGCCTCATCAGGCCCACCGTGTCGCCGACCACCGGCTGCGGGATCATCCGTCCGACGATGGAGGCGTCCTCCACCTCGCCGCGCAGCCAGCCCCCGGCGTCGAGGACGGGCGGCGCCATCATCGGTTCTTCGTAGGGCGTCACGGTGTTCTCCGGCACCGCGTTCATCGCCTCGAGTTCCTCGGGTGAGACCTGCTGCTTGATCACGCGGCCGAACTGGACGGCGAGCTGCGTGAAGAACTCGACGTTGGGGCGACGTTCGGCCTCGTAGGTGTCGAGAATCGCCACGTCCATCTCCCCGCGCAGGACCCGGGTGAGCTTCCAGGCGAGGTTGTGGGCGTCGCGCATGCCGGACTGCATCCCCGCACCGGCCCACGGCGGCATCAGGTGGGCGGCGTCGCCGGCCAGGAAGACCCGGCCCAGGCGCCAGGTCTCGGCCGCGCGGACATGGTGTCGGTAGAACGCGTGCTGGTGGATCTCCACGTCGTCGGGCGTCATCCCCATCGCGTCGAGCAGCGGCCAGACCTGCTCCGGCGTCCGGAAGTCGGCCTCGGTCTCGCCCGGCCTCAGCGGGATCTCCCAGCGGTGGTTGCCCGCGGACAGCGCGATGTCGACGACCGGCCGCTCCTTGTCGCTCCAGAAGGTGAGCAGGTCGCGGTCCGGCCACCAGCGCTTGACGCGGCAGTCGATCACGATCCACAGCTGCGGGTCGGTGTCGCCCAGCATCGGAATGCCCAGCAGTTTCCGGGTCAGGCTGGAGCCGCCGTCCGCGGCGAGCGCGTATCGGGCCCGGGTGGTGGTCTCCGCGCCGGTCGCGCCATCACGAGCGGTGACCGTCACGCCGGTGTCGTCCTGTTCGACGCCGATCACCTCGGCGCCGTAGCGCACCTCGATGCCGCCGGCCTCCTCCGCGCAGCGGCGCAGCTCGGCCTCCATCGTCGGCTGGTAGATGCTGAAGAAGCGCGGCTTGGTGTTGCGCGTTCCGAGCGCTGAGGGCGGTTGCTTGGCACGGAGGATCTCCCGGCCGTCGTAGGTCTTCCAGCGCAGCTGGTCCTGCGGCTCGATGACCTTCTCGATCTGCTCGTCGATGCCGAGGTCCTGGAAGATCCGCATCGTCCAGTCGTTGATCGTGACGGCTCGGGCGCGGGCGTAGATGTCGTGGTCCCGCTCGAAGGCGATCACGGACGCTCCCTTGGTGGCGAACGACAGTGCGCCGACCAGGCCGGTCGGACCATAACCGATGATCGCGACGTCGGCGTCGAAGTCTTCAGGCATGCGATGCTCCTCCAAGAGTTCGACCGAGCGGTCGATTTCTTGGTGAGGAGTGTCACGGTCGCAGCGGGTTTCGGTCAACCGCCAGATCGGGGTTTCTGGTTTGCGGAATTCCCTTGGCAAGCGGGCCCGCATGTGGCTTGTCCGCCCTGCCAGGCGACGTGTTCGGCCGCCGTATGCTTCGGGGGTGGACAGGCAGCGGGTCAGCAACCGGCGGGGGAAGCGCTCACGCGAGGACATCCTTGAAGCGGCCTCACGCATCATGGGGAAGCGGGGCTACGCAGCCACACCGCTCTCCGTCGTCAGCAGCGAGATCGGGCTGGCGAAGAGTGTGATCTTCCACCACTTCCACACCAAGGGCGGGCTGCTCTCGGCGGTGATGGAGCGCGGCATGAACGACTTCTTCCGGGCCATGAGCGCCGCGCACGCCGACCCGCCCGTCGGCGGCACCCCCCAGGAACGGCTGAGCTGGTTTCTCGGCCGGGCGGCCGGAGTGCTGACCGAGCGGGAGGAGTTCCTCCGCCTGCACATGTTCCTGATCCTCAGCGAGGACAACGACGAGGCCGAGGCCGAGGTGAAGGAGACGATCGACAAGGTGCGCCGCGAGGGCAGGCGCCATATGCATCACATGATCCGGGAGTCCTTCCACGACGAGGGCCCGGAGATCGCCGGGGCGGTCGCCGACAGACTCGAGTACATCGGCATGGCCGGGATCGACGGCACGTTCCTCGCGGTTCAGGCTGAGGAGGGCCGCTCGATGGCCGATGACATGGAACTGTTGGCCGAGACCATCGCACTGATGGGAGAGCGGCTCGCGGCAAGGCTGCGGTCCGCCGCGCCGACATACAAGTGAACCAGGCTTGGAACTCGACAACACTGCCCGCCCCGGCCCCCCGCACGCCGCAATCGCCCACCTGCGTGTTCATCGATTCCGCGAGGTAGCGGACAAAGGCCGCAGGAACTGCGGGACCGGGACCGCGGGGTCCTCGGCCCGACGTCTACGCAGGTACTCCCGGTTGGGATCGACAAGCGTGGGACGGTATTGGGGCGCCCGCCGCATCTGCTCGGGCTCGTCGACCCGCGCATGGCGTTTGACGGTGTTCAGGGCCAGGTTCAGCCGCCGGGCACATTCCAGGAGCCCAACACCCGCACCGAGTAGATCGTGGACCTGCTGCCACCGGGCCAGGGTGGTGGCCCTTCCGCCGTCGAGTCTGCGTACCCGGGAGGCACTGGCCCAGCAGCCGCTGTGGACGGCGACCTCCTTGCCGCCGGCTTGGGCGAAGTTGTGCCAGATATGCCACCGATCCCCGACCTGCAGGGCGCCGGGCAGGGCCTGGTGCACGGCGTCGGCGTAACCTGCGGCGCCGTCCCGGCAGACGACCTAGGCGTGGACGGAGTTGTTCGACTACGTCAGCACAACACCGCACATCCCCACCGTGGAGAACGTCTACGCGTCGAGTTGAAGGCCCTGGCAGCGAGCCAGAATGACGCAGCCCCTCTCGCCGTCCTGGCCGAGGATGCCGGACACCGTGCCGAGAAAGACGGAGACGAGGAAGCGGCCGTCGCCGCCTACCGCGAAGCCGTCGCCGCAGGCAGCACCGACCCCAGAGTCGCTGATCGACTCAGCATCTGGCTGGTGAAGCAGGGACTCTACGCCGAAGCTGTTGATCGGTGCGACCAAGACACTGTTGCAGGCTGTGTTCGGAGACGGCGCTCGATCCTTTACGCTGTAGATCACCACATCGCGAGGCGCGCCGATCTGGGAGCGGCACTGCATCGAGGTATTCCGCCACGCCGAACGTCTCCCCACGCTAGGTCAGGACCACCACATCCAACCTCAAAGATCACAGAGAGTGACATAACGTCGGATGCGATCTGGTGACTCCATTCGGGCTGACATAAAGGTGTCCTCCCAGATTCCTCCCAGTTGCACGCACTGGCCTCCTGCGAGGCCGTGAACGGCACGCTGTGCAGCGGCGTCCACCAACAGCGCCACTCCTCCGGCTCCTGGGATCCACCGGGAAGGTGATGCCGATGCGCATCGGGAGGGCAGACCGTCATCGTCCCAGGTCAACCGGATGGCAACCTCTTGGCACGGGGGCCGGATGACGGCAGAGCACACGTCTCACCAGCACACCAAGGGACCAGCCTCAGGCCGTCCATCTGACCACATTCGAACCGGGGCAGAGTCAGCGCCCCAGACCTGCCCCATGACCCCCAACACACGCACTCCGAGTCACCGAAGCGCGACTGACCTGGAGTGACGATCCACGAACATGTGACCACTTCGGTAGGGACACGACCGATCATTCACCGCCTCCACCACTTTCCGACATCAGCGCAGGTCAGGTAGAGAGCTTGAGTGCACCACAGAGCAACTCAGGGAAGATCAAGGTTGCGATCTCCCACGATTAACACCTCGCCCCCTGCCGACTGGCATAGCGCTGAGTAGTCATCCCAGCGAGGCAGCCTGCGCGTAGCCTGCTCTGATTAGTCGTGTATCTGACTACGGGACGCTCCCTCGATCGGCTTCAGATCAGCCTCCGCACCAACCGCTACTCGGTGCCGGTACGGCTGATCGGCTAAATGGGCCAAGTCGTGCTGCACGCCTCGGAGCTCGTCGTCTACGACGGACGCGAGGAAGTCGCCCGGCACGAGCGGCTCCGCGCCAAAGGCGACCGGCGCTTGGAGTTGGACCACTATTTGGGGGCCCTGGTTCGCAAGCCCGGCGCGCTGCCGGGCGGGTTCGCGCTGGAACAGGCCCGCGCCGCGGGCAAGTTCACCCCCGTCCACGACGCCTGGTGGGCGGCAGCCAGCAAGGCCCACGGCGACCGCGAAGCACCCGCGCCCTGATCGACGTGCTGCTGCAGATCAACCACGAGCACATCGTCGCCGGGATCGCCGCGGCGTTGCGGGCCGGCGCGCTCGCCGCCGACGCGGTCGCGCTGGAGGCCCGCAAGGCCGCCGAGGCCGACGACTCCGGCGATGTCGGCGCCCCCGAACCAGCGGCGTCGGCCAAGGCCGCGACGGTGGCCTCGCTGACCGAGCGGTGGCCGGCGCAGCTGCCGCCCGACCGGCGGCCGCTGCCGTCGGTGGCCCACTACGACCAGCTCCTGCGCCGCCGCCCGCCCGCCAGTCAGGGACCGACCAGCCAGGAAGAGGCCCGATGACCAGCATCAACCGCAATCGCGGACTGACCGAACAAGCCGCCGAAACAGCCGTGGACAGCGCCTGCCGGATGCTGCGGCCGCCCACCGTCCGCGCCAAGTTCCCCGAACTGGCCGAGGCCGCCGTCCGCGACCAGATGACCTACCGCGGGTTCCTGGCCGAGATAGGTCATGGCCGAGTGCGACGACCGCAACCGCCGCCGCTCCGAACGCCGCATCAAAGCCGCCGCCTTCCCCCGGCAAAAGACGCTGCGCGAGTTCGACTTCGACGCCAACCCCAACATCGACCCCGCCACCGGGCGAACCGCTCTGCCTGATCGGCGACTCCGGCACCGGCAAATCCCACCTGCTCATCGCACTGGGCACCGAAGCCGCCATGGCCGGCTACCGGGTGAAATACACCCTGGCCACCAAGATGGTGAACGAGCTGGTCGAGGCCGCCGACGACAAGCAGCTCAACAAGACCATCACCCGCTACGGCCGCGTCGACCTGCTCTGCATCGACGAACTCGGCTACATGGAACTCGACCGCCGCGGCGCCGAGCCGTTGTTCCAGGTCCTGACCGAGCGCGAGGAGAAGAACAGCCTGGCCATCGCCTCCAACGAAGCCTTCAGCGGCTGGGCCAAGACTTTCACCGACCCGCGCCTCTGCGCCGCCATCGTCGACCGCCTCACCTTCGGCGGCACCATCATCGAGACCGGCACCGACGCCTACCGGCTCGCCCAGACCCGAGCCCGGGAGCACGCTACCGGCTGACCCCCGCCACAGCTCACCCAAGGGGGCACGGACGAAAGTCGTAGCCCAACGGTGGCGAAACGACCCCGGAGCTGGCAGATTTCGGGTCTTTGTCGTTGTGGAGGTCAGTCTTCTGTGACTGCTGGGACCGAGGGGAAAGGCGCCAGGAGGGCGCCTCACCCCTTGGGTCTGGTTTGTGGTGGTGTTTCAGCGTCGTGAGCGCCGGTGATTCAGGCTGCGGGGCGGGTGATGTGCCCGGTCGATCCGACGTCACCAGTCGGTGATCACGCCCAGGCGGGATCACGGCCGGTCAGGCCGAGGATGCGGTCCAAGGTGGGTGCGTCGGCGGGCACCGTGACCTGTGGTCCGTACATGCCCATCTCGCGTCCCTGCTCCACGCTGGCGAACACCGTGTCGTGCAGATGCGTCAGCAGGTCGGCGGGTAGTTCCAGTCGCTGCCCGGTCGCGACTGCCAGGTCCCAGGCGTGCATGGCCAGCTCGCCGGTGATCATGTCGCCCAGGACGGGCGCGGGCAGCGTCTGCGGCGTGCCCATGCTCGTCTCGCCCTCCCAGGCGCTCGGTGGCGCCCACGACGAGGTGATGTCGTCCAGCAGCGCGAGCAGGCGGCCGCGCCAGTCGCCGGCCGCCAGGTCCACATCGGACTCGGCAGCCGCCGGCTGCGGAACGGACTCCTTGCGGCCGCCGCCGGCGAGTGATGGGCCCCAGAACAGGAGGTGGTTGACCAGTGCCCGGACGTCGTACTCCGTGCATGGAGTCTTGTTGGCGAGCTGGTCGTCGTTAATGGTGCGGACGACCGCGGCCATTGCCTCGGCAGCGTTGGACAGATGTGACATGGCAGGGACACTAGGTGGCCCGCGCCGGAGGGGTATTGGACAAAGGCGACATATGCTTTGGCATGTGGAGCGGGACGTTCGTGAGCTGCGTGGTGGGTGGACCAGGTATCAGCGCCACACGTTCCACGACCCGTCGCCGGCGCTCGCGCCATGGGTGGAGCGGTACTGGGAGGCTCGCTGGGACTACGCCGAGCCCTACCGGCAGAAGATCGTGCCGTACCCGAACGTGCACCTGTCGTTCGGCGGCGGCCGTGCGGACGTCAACGGCGTGTGCAGCGGCTACCAGATCAAGGTCCTCGAGGGCCGCGACCACGTCTTCGGCGTCGCGTTCCGGCCAGGCTGCTTCCGCCTGTTCCTCGGCGCCTGCGTCTCGACGATCACCGACCGCGTCGTCCCGGCGATCGAGGTGTTCGGCCCGGACCTGCCCACGACGCTCGACGCGCCGACCGTGGACGCATTCCTGCTGGAACACCTGCCGGACGACGACCCCCGGGCGAGCCAGGCGGTGGCCGCGGTCGAGCTGATCGCCAAGGACAGGACCGTGGCCAGGGTCGAACACCTCGCCGGCGAGCTCGGGCTGAGCATGCGGGGGCTGCAACGACTGTTCGCCGAGTACGTCGGCATCGGGCCCAAGTGGGTGATCCGCCGCTACCGCCTGCACGAGGTGACCGCACGCATGGCAGCCGGCGGGGCGATCGACTGGGCCGCGCTGGCAGCCGACCTCGGCTACGCCGACCAGGGCCACTTCATCCGCGACTTCAAAGGCATGTTCGGCGAGCAACCGACCTGGTACGCACAGCGGTATTAGTCCGCCTCCCTGGATTCGACGTCCCGGCGAGGGAACAGGAGCCTCCGATGTACGAGGGCGCCGGGCCGGCGACCGCGTTCAGATCGGCCCAGGCGGGGTCCCGCGCAGGTCGGTGCGATAGGGGCTGACGGCCCGGTTGCCTTCGGCCGCCTCGGGATCGTCGCCTTCGCCGCGGTAGAGGCAATCCGCCTACCGTGCAGGTCGGACCCTCTCACCGTCGCTGAATCTCATCAACATCACCGCCCCCCGCAGACCCCTGACCGTCGTCGCTCAAGCCGACGCACAAACGTTCCTGCTTCTCTCGGCCGCAACCAATCCCCGCGTGCGCGGGGACGGTTCGAGCGGTCGCGGGCCGCGCAGATCGGAGAGCTGGTCGGCCCCGTGCCAGAGCGGTATAGCCTGACACTGAGAGCACTGATCTGATACGAGAGCTCCAGACTTTTAATCCGTAAGTTGTGGGTTCGAATCCCACGCGACCCACTCAACGCATCGCCTATGTGGCTTGCGTACACACGTCATGTGCCCGCGGTGAGGGGTTACTCTTCCTCACCTTGGGAGGACGCGGGGAGGACGGAAGGCCGGTCTACCTCAGCCGGGATCTTCCCTGGCACCAGGGCTGCGGCGGCTTCGGCGGCTTCGCGGGCGACCTCGGGGAGGACGCTGGTGTAGGCAACCGGGCCCACCCACCAGCGCATGGCACGTCACCCCAGACCCGACACCGTCCGAGTCCTAAGCGCCGGCAGACTCGCCGACCCGCGCTAGCCGTGTGCGCGGAAACGGTGAGGGACGGCGGTCGGGCGATGGGCGGCTCAGTTCTCGCGCTGCCATCGTCGATGAACCTTGTGCTGCCTTGCTGCGTCCCATCCCCAAAGGTGAGAAGGGGCGGTGGGGGATGTGACGCGCGGGCAGCGGTTGTCGATAGGGGCGACGTCGAAGAGTTGGACCATCTTCTGGACGCTGCTGGCACCTCTTGCTCTCGTACCGCCGGTCATCTCGCTCGTCCTGGTGCTGATCGGGCAGGGCACCGCGGCTTTCGTGCTGCTGGCCTTCCCCGCCGTCGTCGGTCCGGCCGTGCTGGTGCGGGGCCTTCAAGAGCGTCGGAAGGCGTTCTGGCTGGACGGGCCGGTGCTCATCCAGCGACGGGTACGCGGATACGCGGAGTGCGATCTACGCACCGCCCGATTCGCGTTGCACAGGTCGGCGATCACTATGAGCGGTCGGCCGGAGCCGCGCTTGCTGATCGTCCGCCCCCCCGGCCAAGCGGCGATCCGCCTGCCGCTCGGAACCTCGGATGATCCCCTGCGCCCTCCTCCCCCGCACGACCTCGAAGCCCTGATCCGCGCCGTCTCAGCAAATCGCACCGACCCCAACGCCCCGGATATCGCCCGCCACCTGGGCCAGTTGACCGAAACCTGGTAGTGCGCAGCCACAGGATTCCGGCGCGAACGTCCTTACCTCACCGCCGACGGTAGTGCCGGTCGACCGTCCCCAACGAAGGATCCATCCACTTCGCGACCTTCTCCGGCGACGGTCCTTGCTTTGCCGACCGCCACACGCGAAAGAACACCACCACGTAGGTCGCAGACAGCGTCACCGCATATTTGGCGTCATACTCGATGTCTTACTTCTCCCCAGGACTGAGGGAGAACGCCGGGGTCGAGATCGTTGCAACCAGCCCGACCAGCCATGCCGCACGCACCATCGCTCGAACTCGGCGACGCCTAGCCCCCCGCGGCGGGGCCGCCGGGCCCGCTCACGAACGTCGCTTCGTACATCGCGGCGAGGTGGTCCGCAAGGGCTTCGGGCGTCCAGTCGCGCCCGGCGAGCAGGCGCTCGAAGACGTCCGTGGCGATGAGGCCCCAGAGCATGTCGGCGGCCGTTGCGGGCGTCCAGTGCGGGGCGAGGCGGCCCTCGGCGGCGAGGCGCTCGGCGAGGCGGCGACACGTGCCGAGCTGGTTCTCGTCGACGGTCGCCCGGTGCCGCGCGGCGTCGGGGTCGGTGTGCCGGACGCGGTCGATCGCGCGGTCCACGGCGATCAGGCGCGGGTGGTAGGAGGCCAGGTGGCGGGCCCAGGCACGCAGCGCGGAGACCGCGTCGGGCGCCTCGCGCACCGGCGCGAGCGACGCCTGCAGGCCCTCCTGCTCGGCCATGTAGCCGAACAGCGCGGTCACCAGGTCGCCGCGTGAGGAGAAGTGCAGGTAGAGGCCCTGCCGCGATACCCCGGCGCGCTCGGCGACCGCCGCCATCGTGAGCGCCTCGAACCCGTCCCGCTCCAGGATCTCCCGCGTGGCCGCCAGGGCGGCCTCGCGGGTCCGCCGGCTGCGGGCGTTCTGCGGCCCCTCGATCGTCTTCGCCATGGTCTCCGCTCACTCGATGACGCGGCTCATCCGATGACGCGGCGCGCCGGATTTGCCTGACTTGCCGGACCCTTACTTGCCACGAACTTGTCACCGTGTCTATGTTAACAAGTAGACACGACGTCAAGTTTCTGGGGGTGCGCCATGAACCGCTGGCGGCTGGTGGCGGCGGCCGGGATCGCGGTCTTCATGGCCCAACTCGACGTGACCGTGGTCAACGTCGCGCTCCCGACCATCGAGCACGGGTTCGGCACTGGGCCGAGCGTGGCCGAATGGGTCGTGCTGGGCTACATGCTGCCGCTGATCGCGCTGACGCTGCCCGCCGGGCGCTGGCTCGACCTGGTCGGGCAGCGCGCCGCGCTCACGTTCTCGGTCGCCGGGTTCGGCGCCGCGAGCGCCGCCGTCGGCCTCGCGCCCGGCATCGGCTGGCTGATCGGCGCCCGCGTCGTCCAAGGGGCGTTCGCGGCCCTGCTGCTCGCGCTCGTCCCGGTGCTCACCACGATCGCGGTCCGGCCGGAGGCGCGCGGCCGGGCGATGGCGGTGGTGATGACGCTCGGACCGCTCGGCGGCGTCACCGGACCCGCCCTGGGCGGCCTGGCCATCGAGCGGCTCGGCTGGTCTTGGATCTTCTTCCTGAACGTGCCGGTGAGCCTGCTGGTGATCGCCGCAGGCCGTCCCGCGCTGGCCGCCGGCGAGCGGCTGCGCCTGCCCGGCCGGGCCCGCCTCGCCGAGACGGCCCTGCTCGGCGGCGCCGCGGCCACCCTGCTGCTCGCGCTGTCGCTGAGCGCCGGGCACGGCCCGGCCTGGCTGGCGCTGGCCCCCGCCGCCGTACCTTTCGCGCTGGCCTGGCGGCGGCTCCCCGACAGCCGCCCGGTCCGCGCGCTGGTCGGATCGCCCGGGATGGCGGGCCCGCACCTCGCGTTGGCGGCGGAGATGGCCGCCGTCATGAGCGCGCAGTTCCTCATCCCGTTCCACCTGCAGCGGTCGGGGACGGCCTCGCCCGCCGAGATCGGCCTGACGATGCTCGCCTTCCCGGCGGCGGTGCTGGCCACCGGCCCGGCGGCCGGCGCGCTCGCGGACCGGCTCGGCGCCCGCGCCGTCGCGCTCGCAGGCGCCGCCGCCGTCACCGCCGGGCTCGTCCTGCTGCTCCCCGTCAGCGCCGGCTGGGGACCCGCCGACCTGGTCTGGCGGCTGGCCGTGGCGGGCGCCGGGGCCGGGCTGTTCGCCGGCCCCAACCAGGCCCTCGCGATGGCGCAGGCGCCGCGCGACCTGCTCGGCACCACCGGCGCGACCACGAGCCTCGCCCGCCAGATCGGCGTCGCGCTCGGCCCGGCGCTGGCCACCGCGACCTGGTCGCTCACCGGCTACGGGGTCCCCGGGATGCGTGCCGCGCTCGGCGCCGCCGCCGCCCTCGCCGCGGTCAGCGTCCTGGCGCAGCTCGACCCCCGCGCCCTCCGCACCGCGACCCCGCCGACCGCCAAGGATCGTTACGGAGCGTAATGTTCCGTGCGTGGGGGACGAGCGGGGGCTGGGCGTACGTGCCCGACTTCTCCCATCCGGCGCAGGTGATCGAGCCGTTCCCGCGCGGGGAGGCGCGGGGAGCACCATGTGAGCGGTATGGCGTTCTCCGACGGTGGCGCCCGTCTCGCCGTGCTCAACAGCACCCGAGAGCTCCGTGCAAACCCAGACCACCAGTCTGCAGTCGTGGGCGGTGCCGACGGCGCATTTGTCGGCTACCTCAAACAACGTGACCGCCGTGTCGAAGCCTTGCAAACCTGTGCATCGCCCGCCGCTGCGCCACCCAGCACCGCGCCGACGCCCAACGGCAGATCAAGGCCCTGAACGTCACCGCCCCCGACCATCCGCGCAGTCAACTGCGCGCGGCCTCCAGCAACTCACCATCGAGATCACCGAACTGAACGAACTCTGGACCTCCTCGCCACCGACATCAACCCGCGCCTGGTGGCCGTCCACGGCGTCGGCACCGGCACCGCCGGATGACTCCTGGTCACCGCCGGTGAGAACCACCACCGGCTGCACTCAGAAACCGTGCCGCCACGCTCTCGATGTCGGCGTCGGCATGCGGAACCCGCTGGCTGACGGCCGCTTCTGCTACGCAGAGTGAGCAACATGGACGGCGATCTCGTGAACACATTTGAGGCGGGGCAAGATCATGCCCCAAATCTGCCCCAGTGGACCAGGAAGGCCCTGCCGCGAGTGAGCGGGAGGGCCTGTGTCGTAAGGGGTGGGCGATACTGGGTTCGAACCAGTGACCTCTTCGGTGTGAACACGACCGATCATATACCGGCTTCACTGCTTTCCGGCATCAGTGCAGGTCAGACAGGAACCTTGAGTGCAGTACAGAGCACCTCAAGGAAGATCAGGTCCGTTACGATCTCCCATAATCAACACCTCGCGCCTCTACCAACCACCCTAACGTTGTGTAGTCATTTCACCGACGCTACCTGCACACTCGGCTGTGCAATGCACAGCTGGTCCAGTTTGATGTGCCTCCGTAGCGGAGGAGGCCAGAGGGCAACCCGATGTCCGCGATCACGAGCAATTGGTATCTCCCTCTGGCTACCTTTTGATTTCGACCTTTCCGGCCATCCGTTTCTCCGATCGTCGCTCCTGAAGCCCGAACGTAATACCGCTGGCCCACATGGAATGCGGGCATGGGTGATCCTTGAACTCGTTCGGTTGGCTCGGACAGGGGCGACAAGCTGGCGCAAGGGCACCGCTGCACCACAGGTTCCGGGTTGATGGGGGTGGACGACGTGGCCTGCGGTACTGCGCACCGCCGCAGATGTCGGTGGCGACGGCATCCCCGTGCTTGCTGCGGCGCGGTCGCGCGGCCATGCCCACCGGCATGCGGTCATAGAGCTGCTTCTGCTTTACAAAGTGCGGTAGGCGCTCCTCAGGCACGTCCAGTGATGGCGTCCCCCCGCATGGCGCGCAGCGGCTTGCAGGCCTCGACGACCTCGGCGCGCAGGTCCAGTTCGCTCTGCTCGCCATGGACGGCGTAGCCGGCCTCGATGAGGGTGCCGAACGTCTGCCAGGCGTGCACGACGCGCAGCCGGGCGTCCCGCAGCGCGGCGGTCTCGAAGGCGTAGTCGAGGACGGCGCCGACGTCCCGCAGCAGGTCGATGCCGGACGACGAACTCGCCGCGATCGGCGGCTGGACGAGCAGCACGTGCACGTCCTGCGGCCGCATTTCTCGCAGGAGAAGAAGAACCGTTTCGCCCTCGCCGACGTCCACGACACCTCCAAGTTCTGACACGCCGACGTTCGGCAGCGGTGGCAGGACCTTCGTCACTCCTCCGGGCGGACATGGGAGCGGACGCTGGAGTCCCCACCGAAGGACGGTGAACTCCGATGCGACGCTTCACAGCGTTCTCGACGGCGGTGCTGCTCCCGGCGACCTTGGTGACCGCACCCGCCCTGGCGGCGTCCTCCCCCACTGCGGCCGTCCGCGCGGCGGCGACCGAGGACGTCCCCACTTACACGCCCGGCATCGCCGGCTGGCCCAGCGGCAAGGGGTTCGACGTCGCCTACCGGGCCTCCACCGCCAACGTGCTGTACCGGCGGTTGGTCGACGGCATCTGGTCGACTCCGCTCAACCTGGCCGGACGCCTGATCGGCGGCGCCACCGTCACCTTCGCCGGCGGCGATCCCCGCGTGTACGGGCGCGGGGTCGACGGCAGGCTCTGGGAGCGCGTCCGCGCCGGCGGCACGTGGCAGCCCTGGGCCAAGGTCGACGACCTGCTCATCAGCACCTCACCGGCCGCCGCCGGGCACCCCGACGGGCGCGTCGAGGTGTTCGTCCGCGACGCCGCCGACGTGCTGCGGACCAAGACCTACACCCCCGGCGCCGGCTGGAGCACCTGGACGGCCTTGGACATGACGGCGGATTCGGCACCCGCCGTCGCCGTGACCGGCGCCGACACCGTGCGCATCGTGGTCGCCGGCCGCGATCACGCCGTCTGGACCCGGACCCGCATCGGCACCTCCTGGTCGGACTGGACGTCCCTCGGCGAGAGCACCCACAGCACTCCCGGCATCGCCGCCGACAGCGCCACCGGGAAGGTCTGGGTGTTCGTCCGCAACGCCGACACCCACCGGTTGCGCGTCCGCGCCTACACCGGCTCGTGGGGCGACTGGCAGATCATGGGCGGGCTGTACGTCGACGGGCCCGGCGCCGCCTTCGCCGGCGGCAAGACCGTGTCGGTCGGACGGGGCCGCGACGGTGCATTCTGGAGCCGAACCATCACCGGCGCCGCCTGGACGACCGATGTGAAGGCCTGGGTGCCCGGGCCGCCGCCCGGCGTGCCGTCCGCGCTGCGCGGCAAGAACGTCACCAAGGTCCCCACCACGTCCAAGGTCGCCGCGCTGACGTTCGACTCCGCGTGGGACGCCTCCGGGGTCTCCTCGATCCGCGCCGCCCTGCAGCGCGAGAACGTCCCGGCGACATTCTTCCTGGTCGGCGACTTCGCCCGCGGGTTCCCCGTCTACAGCAACCTGCTGGCCGGGTCGGGGTTCCGGATCGGCAACCACAGCGACACCCACCCCGACTTCACCAAGATCAGCGACGCGACGGCCAAGGCGCAGGTCGCGACCGCCCGCACCGCGATCTTCAACGCCAACGGCGCGCAGGCGGTGCCGCTGTTCCGCTTCCCCTACGGCGCCTACACCGCCTCCGACGTGACGCTGCTGAACGGCCTCGGGTACGTCCCGGTCGGCTGGTCGGTCGACTCGCTCGGCTGGCAGGGCACCTCGGGCGGGCAGACCGCGGACAAGGTCATCGCCCGGGTCCTGGCCGCCAAGACGCCCGGAATGATCGTGCTGATGCACGTCGGCGCCAACCCCGACGACGGCACGACGCTGGACGCCGACGCGCTTCCCGCGATCATCACGGGCCTGCGCGCCGCCGGCTACTCCTTCACCACTCTCGACGCGCTCATCCCCTGACCGGTGAGCGTCCAGACCTCCAAGGGCCGCCCCACCGGCCCGCCGGCCGTCGGGGGCCGCAGGGCGGGACGGGGACGCGGCCGGACCTGGCTCGGCCGTGTCCTCGCCCTGCTCCTCGTCGCCGCGATCTTCGGGAAGGTACTGCCCGACCTCGTCGATCTGGAGGAGGTCACCGACATCCTGCGGACGCGGGTGAGCGCCCTGGACCTGATCGTGCTGTCGGCGTTCACGGCCCTGTCGGTGCTGCTGTCGGCGATCGGCCTGAGCGCGGCGCTGCCGGGACTGCGGCTCGGGCCCGCGTCCGTCGTCAACGTGGTGACCACCGCCCTCTCCTACGCCCTGCCCGGCGGGGGCGCCGCCGGTGCGGCGCTGAACGTCAGGATGTCCCGGGACCTCGGTTTCCGGGCCGGCCCGATCGCGCTGCAGGTGCTGGTGACGGGCATCTGGAACCTCGTCGCCCGGCTGACGCTGCCGCTGCTCGCGCTCGGCATGCTCGCCATGGCATCGGACGTCCTGCCCGGTGTCCGCGGGGCGGGCGCCCTCGGGCTGTGGCTCGCCGCCGTCCTCGTCATGCTGACCGCCGTCATGCTGTGGAGCGACCGTGCGGCGTCGGCGATCGTGGCCGGCCTCTTCCGCGCCGCGCGTCCCGTCGCGCGGCTGCTGCATCGCCGGATCAGCGACCGCACCGGTGACGTCGGACGGTTCCAGGGCGAGGCCCGCGAACTGATCCGCGCCCGGTGGCCGGCGCTGACCTTGTCGGCCGTGGGCTACCACGTCTGCGTGTTCGCGGTGCTGTACGTGTCATTGCAGGCGGCCGGCGTGTCCCGGGTCGGGGTGCTGGAGGCGTTCACCGTCTACACGGTGGCCCGGCAGGTCACCGCCGTTCCCCTCACTCCCGGCAGCGCGGGCGTTCTCGAACTCGCGCTGATCGGCGGGCTCGACCTCACCGGCGCGGACCTGCCCGCCGCCACCGCCGGTGTCCTGCTGTTCCGCTTCTTCACCTACCTGCTCTACCTTCCGGCGGGCGGCGCGGCGTGGGCGTGGTGGCGGTGGCTCCGGCCGACGGCCGCCGCCCGGCCGCACGAGGTCGCGTTCCGTCACCCGATGGACGCCGTCCGGCTGGTGCTCGCCCTCGGTGCGCTGCTGGTACTGGTCGCGGTGAGCCGGGGCGTGCCCGGCTGGGACATCGACCTGTTCAGGTTGGTGAACCTTCTCCCGGACTCCGTCGAACTGCCGATGTGGCTGGTGATGCAGGCCGGCTGGGTCGGCGCCGTCGCCGTCGCGGCGCCGGCCGCCGCGGCCCTCCGCAGGTTCCGGTTCGCCGTCACGCTCGCCATGGGCGGGACGCTTGCGTGGCTGCTGGCCAAGGTCGTCAAGGACGTGTCGGGCCGGCCGCGACCCGCCGCGCTGCTGGACGATGTCGTGCTGCGGTCCGACGCGACGCCGTCCGGCACGGGCTTCATCGCCGGCCACACCGCGGTCGCCGCGGCGCTGGTCACGGTGGCCGGCGCCTATCTTCCCCGCCCGTACAGGCGCGTCCTCTGGCTGGTGGTCGCCGCCGTCGGCGTGGCCAGGGTGTACGTGGGAGCGCACTTCCCCGTGGACGTCCTCGGCGGTGCCGCCCTGGGCTGGGCCGTGGGCGCGGCAGCGCTTCTGCTCATCGGGACGTCCGCGCATCGTCCCCGACTGACGGCGATACGCGAGACGCTCGTGCGCCACGGGTTCACAGTCACGGACGTGCGCGCGGTGCCCGGCGACCTCAGGCGCGCCGCGCCCTACGCCGTGACGACCTCCGCCGGGCGCCTCTTCGTCAAGGCCATCGGACGCGACCAGCGCGACGCCGACGTCCTCCACCGGTTCGGCCGGCTGTGGCGGCGCAGGCCCGGCGAGCCACCGTTCGCCACCGCCAAGCACCTTGCCGAGCAGGAGGGGTACCTGCTCATGCGCGCTCACCGGGCGGGCGCGCGGGTACCGGCCCTCCGGTTCGTGGCGGAGGCCGGTCCGGGCGACTGGGCGCTGGTCATGGACCACATCGACGCGCGTCCGCTCGGCACGGCCGACACGCTCACGCAGGTGGCACTGGAGGATCTGTGGCGGCAGTGCGCGGCGCTGCGCCGCGACCGCATCGCCCACCGTGACCTCGTGGCCGACAACGTCCTGATCGATCCGCACGGGCGCCCCTGGATCGTCGGCTGGGGACGGGCGGAGACCGACACGGCACCGGCACTGCTCGACGAGGACGCGGCCAGGCTGGTCGCCATGACCTCCGCGGTCACGACCCGCGACCGGGCGACGGCCGCCGCCCTGGATGCCGTCGGCCCGGCGGTGTCCGCCCGGCAGACGGCCGGCAGGCGATGGCCGGGGCGCCGACGGGTGTTCGCTCTGTCCAGTCCGTTCCCACCGGACGCGCCCGCCACCGCACGGCACCCCGGCGACGTGATCCGGCTCGCCGCCGGGCTCGCCGTCTGCCTCTCCCTCGCCATCTTCGCGGCGGACGGGTTCCTGCTGCGCCCCGAGGCCGGCGTCTTCCGGCTCGTCAACGATCTGCCCGGCTGGTTGTTCTGGCCGGTCAACGTCGTGATGCAGGCGGGCGCACTCGGTGCCGTAGGGGTGATGGCGGCGGCGGCCCTGACCGTCCGCCGGGTCCGGCTCGCCGTCGACCTGGCCCTCGCCGGCTCGCTGGCCTGGCTGCTCGCCAAGCTGGTCAAGGACGTCGCCGACCGCGGACGTCCCGGCGCGCTGCTGTCGGAGGTCGTGCTGCGCGGTGCGCACGAGGGCGGGCTCGGCTTCGTCTCCGGCCACGCGGCCGTGGCCGCCGCTCTCGCCACCGTGGCCGCCGCGCACGTGCGACGACCGGTCCGGTGGGCCCTGTGGGCCGTCGCCGTCGCCGTACCGCTGAGCCGCGTCTACGTGGGCGCCCACTTCCCGCTCGACGTCGTCGCCGGCGCGGCCCTCGGCTGGGCGGTCGGCGGCGCCGTGCACCTCGCGCGCGGCACGCCCGACCACGTCCCGACGCCGGCGCAGGTCGCCGCCGGCCTTTCCCGCTGCGGCCTGACCGAGCCCGTCGTCGAACCGGTGAAGGCGGACGCGCGCGGCTCGGTTCCCTTCACCGCCCGCTGCCCCGGCGGGCACACCGTCTTCGTCAAGGCACTCGGCCGTGACCAACGCGACGCGGATCTACTGTTCAAGATCTCGCGTTTCCTCCTCTACCGCGAGGTCGAGGACGAGACGATGATGGCGAGCCCCAAACGCCAGGTGGAGCATGAGGCGTACATGCTGATGCGCGCGGCATCCGCAGGCGCACGCGTCCCCGCCGTCCTCGGCGTGGCACCTGCCGGAGCAGGCACCTGGATTCTTGCGGAGGAAACCGTCGATACCGGCGGTGCCTCGGCCGCACTTGACGATGCCCGCCTGCGCCGCCTCTGGGGCGAGGTCGCCAAACTCCACGCGGCACGGATCGCGCACCGCGACCTGCGCCTGGCGAACGTGCTCATCGACACCGGCGGCGACCCGGTGCTCGTCGACTTCGGCTTCGCCGAGGACGCCGCGAGCGACGAGCGGCTGGCCCAGGACGTGGCCGAACTCCTCGTGTCCACGGCACTCGTGACCGATCCGCGGCGGTCCGTCCAGGCCGCCGTGGACGTCCTCGGGGCGTCCGCCGTCGACGCCGCCGTCCCCTACCTGCAACCTCTGGCGCTGGCCCGGTCCACCCGGATGAGACTCCGGGACGCCCCCGGGCTCTTGGACGAACTCCGCGCCGCCCTGACCTGCGCGGGCGCAACTCGCGCCGCCCCTCGCCCCCTGTCGCGGATCCCGTCCCGGCCGTGGTTCCTGCTGCTGCTCATCCTCGCCGGCTATGTCACCTATCACGCACTCATCGGCATCGCAGGCCTGCGCTCTCCCGTGGCCGTCCTCGCGGACACCGGCGTACGCTGGCTCTTCGTCGCCGTGCTGCTGGTGGCGGCCACCTATGCGGCGGGCGCACTCTCCCTGATGGGCGCCTCCCCACGCGGCCTCGCCTTCGGACACGCCTGCGTGCGGCAGGTCGCCGCATCCTACGCGTCCCGCCGGCACCCGGCCGGCCGGGGTGGCACCGCCGTCCTCAGCGCCTACCTCCGCGAGCACGGCGCGGGGCCGCACGAGGCCACCGCGACCGTCGCGCTCACCCGGTTGACGGGCGCGTTCGTCCACCTGGTCGCCCTGGCCCTCGCTCTGGCCTCCGCCGCGGTGCAGGGAGGGGAGACGCTCCGTTCACCGGCCTGGTCCCGGCCGCTGATCCTGGCCGTCTCGGCTGTCGCCGCTCTGGGGACGGCAGGGATGTGGCGCCGCCGAGCGGAGATCATCCTGCCACTGAAGGCGGCCGCCGCGGGCCTGCCCCCGCTGCTGCGCCGACCCCGGCACCTGATCGCCCTCCTGGCCGGCAACTCCGCGGTGACCAGCTGCTCCGTGCTGGCGTTCGTCGCCGTGGGCCACGCGATGAACGTACCGCTCTCCCCCGTCGTCCTGGCGGCGGTCCATCTCCTGCTTGTCCCCCTGCGTCTCCTCGGTCCACTGCCCGGTGGGCTCGGCATCGTCGAGCCCGTCCTCGTCCTGGCTCTGGTCGCCCTCGGGACGGGCCCGACCGAGGCCGTCCTGACCGTGCTGATCTACCGGTTCCTCAGCTTCTGGCTCCCGATCCCGCCCGCCGCCCTGGCGTTCCGCGCGGTCAGTCGCCGGTGAGGTCTCGACGCTCGAAGAACAGAACGCCGACCGCGGTGAGCAGAACGCCGACCGCGGCCGGACTCCCCCGCGCCGCGCAGCAGCCGTCCCGCGACGAGCAGCGGCCCAGATGCCGATGATCGCGGCCAGCAACCAGCCGGCGTCCCAGGCGGCGAATCCGCCGGGTGTGTCGACCGCGTGCGGAATGCCCTGCGGCATCCGCATCGCGGGATCGTCCGAAAGGGCTGCCAGCTTCTGCCGGGAGGCCGCATCGGGATAGGTCTGCTCGTAGGAGAAGACCTCGACCGCGACATAGAAGGCAACGACCGCCACAAGCCAGCCGACGCCGCGCCGGATCAGGCCGTCGACGATCGCCTCCAGCACCGTCCCGCCGAGCCCGCGCAGGTCCTCCAGCGCGGCGACCTCGACCAGCCGCCCCTCGCGCAGGATCGCCACCCGGTGGCAAACGTCCTGGACCTGGTCAAGGATGTGGGAGGACAGGAGGACGGTCTGCCCGCGCCTGGCCGCCTGCCGTACCAGCGTCTGGAACCCGGCCTCCATGAGCGGGTCCAGGCCGGACGTCGGCTCGTCCAGCAGCAGCACGTCCGGCCGGGTCATCAACGCCGCGATCAGCGCGAGCTTCTGCCGGTTGCCCTTGGAGTAGGAGCGGGTCCGCTTTCCCGGGTCGAACCGCAGCCGCTCGATGAGTTCGTCCCGGAACGGCACGTCCACATGGCCGTACAGGTTCCCAAGATACGTCAGCGTCTCCATACCGGTCAGCTGCGGCCATACCGCTACGTCCCCGGCGACGTAGCCGGCGACGTAGCCGACGTGCCGGTGGGCGCGCTCGACGCCCAGGTTGAGGCCGTCCACCGCGACCACCCGTCCGAAACGCTTGGTCAAACCCTCGGTCCGTATCGCCGACGCGACCACCGCGCACCTCCTCACGATCCCGTTCCTGAAGCTGGAGACGTGATCGGCATCCGACAGCGGCCAATGGTCCCTTCACCGTCCGCCCTTCGGCACCGGTCGGTGCACCACCTCGATCTTGATCCCGAACCGGTGGTCTTCTGCCCGGGATGCCATCGGGACGTTCGGCTCTGGCAGCACCGTGGACGGCGACGGAGCCTGGTGTCACCGGCAGGGTCCACGGGGAGGATCGTCATGGGTCTAAGCGCCATCTCGCGGAGAGCGTCCGCGCAGCTCACGATGTTGCCAGGACACGGGACCGCTGTGGCTCGGGTGGCGGCCGTCGAGTTGGACATTGCCGACCGCCGGCCGCTTCGGGATCGAACTGGCCCGAGTGATCGACGCGTTCGCCCGGGCCTTCTGCGATGCCCGGAGACTGGCGGCGATCCGTCCGCCGACGAACTGCCGAGGCGCCGCGGCGCTCACGGGACTGGGGGTGACGACATGACTGTTCTGGTGGCGTACGCAAGTGTGCACGGTTCCACGCGGAGCATCGCCGAGCGGGTCGGTGCGGTACTGACCGAGCACGGTGAGCGGGTCGAGGTCCGCACCATGAGCAGTGTGCGCAACGCCGACTCCTACGAGGCGTTCGTGCTCGGCAGCGCCGTCCACAGCCGAGCCTGGCTGGACGAGGCGACCGGCTTCCTGGAACGGGAGCGCAACACCCTCGCCGAGCGGCCAGTGTGGCTGTTCAGCGTCGGGATGCCGGCCGCGCTGCGCGGCCCTTGGCGCGGCTACGGCCCCAAGGAAGAGGCCCTGCTCGCGGACGACCTCCACCGGATGCTCGCCATCCGCGAACACCGACTCTTCTCAGGGGTCTTCCGGCGCGAGCACATCCCTCTCGCCGGGCGCTTGGTCTGCAGACTGCTCGGCCTCCGGTACGGCGACTACCGGGACTGGCCGGAGATCGACGCCTGGGCGACGAAGATCGCGGGTGAGCTTAAGCCGCCCGGGTCAGCACCCGCGGCGGAATCCGCACCGCGTCCGGGTCCTCCGTAGACCGCCTGGCCTCACCCCGCACGCCGTCGATCAGCACCCACTCAGACGCCGGACCGCTCCGACTTGTCTCCACCGTGGGGCTCGCCGAAGAACGGAGACGCGGAATCGGCCCGCCTGCCGGGCCGGACAGCGTCCAAGCCGATCACGAGCCACGTCGCCAGCAGGACGCCGGTGAAGCCGGCAGCGGTCCACAACACCACATCGGCGGGCGCCCCCAGCGACATGGCGCCCGACGCAGCCGCCACACCGAAGGCGGGCAGCGCGAGATACCGCCACCGCCCGGCCGGCCTGGCCGAGACGGCGGGAGCCGGAGGCCCGGCCTTCGTGCCGCGTCCGGCCTTCATGCCGGACCGGCGAACTGAGCGATGTCCTCGCTGGCCATTCCGTGCGACCGATCGGCCAGATCCGCAAGGGCCCGGCTGACGGCCGGCTCCTCACCGACCTCCGGAAGCCTGCGGTCGACCGGGTTGCGGCGCGCCCGGCCGTACCTAACCGGCTTCCTCTCGCCACCGGTGAACCGGGCCGCACGCACGAGAGTGTCCGTGCCGTCCTCGCTGATGTAGAGCTCCACACCCCGCTGCTCGGCCTCCATGACGACCTCCTTCGCCTGGCCGCTTGCCTCTCCATCGTTCGAAGACACCGGCTGGTGAAGCAGGGGCGGAGGTCCCCCGCTCGTCGAGGCGAACGGCCCGGCCCTTCTTACGGGACCCGGCCGACGACCGCGACAAGGCATTCAGCGTGACGGATCACGCCGTGGCCGACGGAGCCGAGCCTGGGCCCGAACGATGAGCGCTCGCCAACGGCGCACCCGGACTCGGCGACACCCGCGGGGACCTGCCGAGCGTGCGCGACGCGCAGCGGCGAGCGGCGGCAAAGGCCCAGGGTCCAGCCCGCCCGCCCGCGACCGGCGCGGTGCCGGGTAGTGCGGGCGCCCGGGGCGGGACCTTGAGCCATCGGCCTTCCGCGGTCAGGTCAGAATCGTCCGCCTCATCGCCGAAGCTGATCGTCCTCGGCCGGGCGGACACCTCCCCACCGAACGGGCCTCAGCGGCGAGGGCCTCACCAACCGGCAGATCGGCGAGCGCCTCTTTCTCGCCGAGAAGACCGTCAAGAACTACATCTCCAGCATCTTCGCCAAGCTCGGCATGAGCCGCCGCACCCAGGCCACCGCGCTCGCCGCCCAGCTCAAAGCCGACTCGGCCCGCACTGGGGAAGCGGCGCGAGTGAGGCGTTGAGGTCGCCTCGACCGGCGAGCCGAACGCGCTCCGGGCCTCGGTAGTTCTCCCGGGGGCGGCCGACGATGGTCATGTGGTTGTGGGGACAAGACCGCGTTGGTCAGGCGGTGGGCCGGGGCTGCGGCACGATCGCCACCGCACACGGGGGCATGGTGCATGCATCGCCGAACTCGTCGCGCCCAGCAGCAGCGGATCCAGGCCCCCCGCGCCGCGGTCCCCCACCACCAGCAGATCGGCGTCAGCCGCCGCCAGCAGGGCCTCGCGAGGACGCTCCAGCAGCAGCGACACCCGCACGGCAACCTCCGGATAACGCCGCCTCCACGGCCGGACGGCCTCGTCCAGCATCGCGGTGCGCACCTCGAACAGCCTGTCCTTGTCGGTGAACAGGGGCAGCTCGAAGTCGGGCACCGCGCCGGGTTCCCAAGTGAGCCCACTCCACGGCAGGACAACATCACCAGGCACCTGACCTCGCAGGGATCGACACGGGATGACTTTGGTCCCTGCAACGGGTGACCCATGGCCGTGGGGACGATCCGCTTCCGGCGCCAGCATGAAGGTGGATCCCACGATGAGGAGCGTGAAGCATCCGGATGCGGATCGGATCCTCACCCTGGGCATCACTCAGATCCGAGCCGAGGGAGGCACCATGAGCGCACTGGAGCGGCGCGAAACGCGCGGCATCTTCCCCGAACTGTTCGACTGGATCGAGTCGCCGTTCACCGCTTTCCGCACCGGGACCGGCCAGGCCATGCGGGTCGAGAACTACGTCGACGAGGGCGACCACGTCATCCGCGCCGAGCTGCCCGGCATCGATCCCGACAAGGACATCGAGATCACCGTCACCGGAGGCGTCCTGCGCATCCACGCCGAGCGCCACGAGGAGAAGAGGGAGGGGCAGCGGTCGGAGTTCCGCTACGGCTCCTTCACCCGGTCCTTCACCCTCCCGGCCGCCACCGAGATCGATGACATCAAGGCCTACTACGACAAGGGCATTCTCATAGTCCGCGTGCCGATGCCCAAGGCAGCCAAGGCCGAGGCCAAGCGGATCACCGTTGAGAAGTGATGAACCGGCGAGCGGAGGGCATCGCATCCGAGTGCTCGGTTCGATGCTCTCCGTTCTCGTTCGTGCTCGAAGTGAGATGAGACGCGATGGCGCACTTCTCCGGCCCTCACCTGAGGGGCGGCCCGGTGAGAGGAGATGACCATGCTCGTCCGCGAAGCCATGACCGCGCCTGCGGTGACGGTGACGCCGTCGGCCACCGTCCGCCAGGCCATGCGGGTGCTGCTCGAGCACGACGTGACCGCGCTGCCGGTCGCCGACGCGACGGGCCGACTGGTCGGAATCGTCAGCGAGATGGACCTGCTGCGCGGCGCGTTCGAGGCCGATCCCCGAGCCTTCGCCAGGCCGCTGAGCGGCACCCCGGGAGCGCCCGAGCCCCGGCACGTCGATGAGGTCATGACGCGCGACGTCCGCACGGCACGCCCCACCACCGACGTCGCCGAACTGGCGGAGACCATGCTGCGGACGAGGATCAAGAGCGTCCCCGTCCTCGACGGGGACGCGATCGTCGGTGTCATCAGCCGCCGCGACCTGATCGCGGCGCTCGCCCGGGGCGACGCCCGCATCCGCGACGACGTCCTGGCCTCCATCGCCGCCTACGCACCGGACGGCGGCGCCTGGGAGGTCACAGTCGAGGACGGTGTGGTCCGGCTGAGCGGGTGCGACGACGAGCAGGCCGAGCGGATCGTCGAGGTACTGGCCCGCACAGTGCCCGGGGCAACACGCGTCCTGATCAGCCCCTCCCGATGACGGTGCGGCCGGCCTTCACCGGCCTAGCCCGGCAACGCCATGGGACTGAGCAAGGCCGACCTGCCCAGGCCGGAAGATGCCTCCCCACCGCCTCGGCCAGCCAGAGGCGGAACGCCGGCCCCGGCCCGGCTCCATCCACCACAGCGGCCGCCATGGAACTTCCGTCATGGCCTGCCCACTCAAACCTCGGACACGGTGCTGAGCACGTCCAGTTCGACCTCTGGCGCATCGAGGATCGAGTTGTGCACGGTGCAACTGCCCACAGCGGCCTCCAAGCCCCTCAGCGCCTCCGCCGGAACATCGACCGGGGGTCGCAGGTGGAGGCGGATCCGCGCGACGCGAGTCGGAACGCCGGGGTTCATCACGAAGCCGGCGGTGATCTCCACTCCGGTTGCCGGAAGCGCACGCCCCGCGAGGTAGCGGCGGGCATAGTGGGCCGCGCATGCCGCCAGGGCCGCGACGAACAGTTCGACGGGTGTCGGGCCTTCGTCCATGCCGCCCGAGACGTACGGTTGATCCACGTCCATCACGTGGTCCCGGATGAGCACGGTGAAGGCGTCATTCTCACGGTGGACGACCCTGATCTCCTCCATCGGAAAGTCGCCTCCCTCGTTGATTTCGTCCTTCATTCACAGCCTCACCACGGACCGCGTGGCGTATGAGTGCCGAAGGTCCCGCCTGGGCGGGCTGGAAGACCCGTGCCCCGGCCGTCAGCCGAGGCGACCAGGCGACAGGGCGGCGGACGCAGTGCCGGATCGCATGTCCGACGGGGTTAGGGCGCCGGGCTACTGGTTGCGGGACGTTCGCCCCTGTCAGTGGCAGGGAGTGCCGACGAGCCTGTGAGTAAGGACATGGGCAGGCATGCCGTAAGGAGCAGGGGCATCTGGCAAGTACTTCTGCGTGCGGCCTTGTCTCCGCGAGCTGCCGAGGAGGGCACTGATGAGCAATCCGATCGTGGTGGGAGTGGACGGTTCTGAGTCGGGCCTGACCGCAGTGCAGGCAGCCGCTGGGGAGGCGAGGCTGCGAGGTGCGCCGCTGCGGGTGGTTCATGCCTTCGTCTGGCCGCTGCTGCGGGTGCCGCTGGGGCCTTCGCCGCTCGGCCCGCGGACCGGCGGGTTCCGCAACATGGCTGATCGTTTCGTGAGCCAGGCGGTGGACCGGGCACGGTCGGTGGCGCCGGAGGTACCCGTCACCTCTCGGGTGGCGACGGGCACGGCCGTGGCGGTGCTGGAGGAAGAGTCGCGTGAGGCCGCGCTGGTGGTGGTCGGCAGCCGGGGTCTGGGCGGTTTCAGTGGTCTGCTGGTCGGTTCGACGGCGGTGCATCTGGCCGCTCATGCTCACTGCCCAGTGCTGGTGGTTCGCGGCAGGGCCGATCCCGGCGGACCGGTCGTGCTCGCCGTAGACGGCTCAACTGCCGGTGAGGCGGCCATCGCCTTCGCGTTCGCCGAGGCCTCCATGCTCGGGGCCGAATTGATCGCCTTGCATGCTGGGAGCACGCGGACCGAGCCGGTCTCCACCCGCCCGGGCGATCCGCTGCCGGCGGTGTCCGCCATCGACACGCTGCGGGACGAGGAGGAACGCGTCCTGGCCGAAGCGCTGGCGGGCTGGCCTGAGAAGTATCCCGACGTCGCCGTGCACACCCGTCTGCTGCGAGCCCAGACCCGGCCTGCTCTCATCGACGCCAGCCGCGATGCTCGGCTCCTGGTCGCCGGGGCCCGTGGCCGCGGCGGCTTCACCGGCCTGCTCCTCGGCTCGGTCAGCCAGGCACTCCTGCACCATGCGCACTGCCCCGTCGTCATCGTACGCGGCCGAGTATGACCGCCACCTGGAGAGATGCGGCGAAGCAGGCATCGCACGGGACTGGTCTGCCGGGCACCGGTCCTCGCTTGGGACAGCTGTAGATCGTGGAGAGAAGGTGGTCATGGCCCGGCACGTGGTCGTCGGTGTCGATGGGACCGCCTGCCGCTGCGCCGGCGTTCGGCCGGCGGCCCCCGAGCCGTCTACTGCCCGGAGCCGTCCCCGGACCGGCGATCATTCGCTCCAGAGTCATCGCTTGTGCCAATACAGGCGGAAAAGTGAATGAAATACGCGAATCGGATAGCCTAAAGGTTGTCCCGTAATGGTAGAGAAGCGCGGCCGGGCGTGCGGCCGGTGGTTTTGCGCCCTCTGGGCCGGGTCAGCCGGCCATCGTGAGGTTGTGCATGAGGGCGATGCCGCGGGTGGCGTGGTGGACTCCGTCGCGTTTGCGGCGGCAGTTGCGCAGGATGTTCCACCACTTCATGTGTGCGAAGGTGTGCTCGATGCGGGCGCGCACCCGTTTGTGGACGGTGTTGAACTCGTGCTGCCAGATCGGCAGTTGGCTGCCGTCGCGGGGCCGCCGGTAGGGCATGATGACCTGCCGGTTTCCCTGGTAGCCGCCGTCGGCCATCACGTGCGCACCCCGGCAGGCTCGGTCCGCGCCCGAGTCGCGGTAGGCCGTGCAGTCGTTATGGTTGCCCGGTACCGGACGTCCCACCGCGACCACCAGCCGGGTGTTGGCGTCGACTACGACCTGCATGTTCACCGAGTACCGATAGTTCTTGGACGAGGCGGTGATCGTCCGGTCATGGACCGGGACGAGTGTGCCGTCCACGATCAGCACGGCCTCGGGGCCGTGCCGGCGGGTGACCGGGGCCAGTGCGAGCAGGGGCGCCAGGTGGTCGACGACACGGTGCGCGGCCGACTTGGAGACCACGAACAGCAGGGCGACCTGCCGCAGCGTCAGGTTGGTGCAGTAGTACACCGCGATCAGCAGGACCCGGTCGGCCAGCGGCAGGCTCCAGCGTCGCCCGGTGCCGGTCTGCTCGCCGCCACGACCTGCGACGATCCGCACCAGACGGCGGAACTGCCGCACCGACAGGCCGGTGAACACCGGCATCCACTCGTCCCGATCGCCCGTGATCAACCGCTCCACATCGAGATCAACGATCTTTACCGGCTGGCGTTACGGGACAGCCTTTAGGAGATTGGAGAACGTAAAATCTATGAAGCCGCAAGCCCACCTTGCCCTGTTGCAGGTTGCCCAGACCAGACCTGGGTATCGTTCGGTCGCCGACATCGCCTAACCCACCATTACCGGGAACGATGCCGTTCAGTCAATTACGAATACGAACTATGATCTCATGCACATCGGAAGAACGGATGTCAAACTCGAACCCAACAGGAAACTCCAAGAAGAATCGGACCCCTGATCGATGGTGGCAGCGACCGGCCTTCAAATGGATCGCTACCGCGATCATCACTCCAATATTGGTCGGCGTGGGCGCGTGGAGCATCCAAAAAGGCATCAACTCCTACGGAAATCGACCAAGGGGAAATCCTGTCACCGTCGAACTGGCCCGCGTCCAGCGCAGTGAGGGCGAACAGGCGGGAGATTGGGTATTTCGCCAGCCGATGCAGCTTACCGATGCTGAACTCTCAGCACTCAATCAGATGCACAAGCAGTCGGCTACCCCTACCGACGCCGAGGAGGCATGGTTTCGCCGAAACGGCGGCGTGGACCCTAATGTCTCGATCATCAAACTCGTGCTCCGAGGAAATAGAAGTGATCCGGTCAGGGTTGTCGATATGACAGCACTGGCGCAGTGCACCGAACCACTGACAGGCACACTCTTCCTCGACCCCACCGCAGGTGCAGAGGAGAGCACGCGAGTAGAATTCGACCTGGACACTCCAAGTCCGCATGCTAAATTCGTAACCGACGATGGCACGATGCAAGGGGATTATTTCAGGGAAAATTCCATATCACTCAAGCGTGGCGAGACGATCGCGCTTGAAATTGCAGCTCGGACCGTGCGCCACTACTGTTCCTTCACCTTGAAGATGGATGTCGTGGCCGATTCCAAGACAAGCAGCGTACACATCGGAGACCAAAGACGACCCTACGTCGTAAGCGCCGTCAATCCGGACCCGAAAGCCTACAAGGAGCTCTATATCGCTGGACTGGCAGATCCGCCGGACTATCCAATCCGATGGCGCCAGGCAGATCCCAGGACATATCACTCCTAAAGCTGGCAGCCACCTTCTGCCCGATCATGTCCGATCGCTGTCGGCTCGCTCATCTCCGATTTCATGCCTGCGCCCGCACCCAGTCCGCTCACGGCTGTCCTTGGCCACCTGGCCAGGTCGCCCGCTCTGGACGTGCCGTGCTGGCGGGGTAAGTTCCGCAACTCAAGGCGCCGCTCGGAGGTGCCCCAGGTCGAAGTCGACCTCAAGACCAGCGGACTGGCGGCGGGAACCGTTGTTGCGGCCCCTGGCCCTGACCGCACCGCTGGACTTTCAAGGAGGCTCCACATGGACAAGGACGGCATCGAGTTGGACGTCGTCCCGGGCGACAGGGCCGTTGTGTCACCGTGACCGCTTGTGCGATAGCACAGTTACGCCGCGCATCCCTCATTGCTGTGCTTGAGCACGGTGGCGGTGTTCCGGATGCTGTGAGCCGGGTCAGGTGGAGGGGATGACGGCGACCGGGCATTGGGCGTGGTGGATGACGCCGTGGGCGATCGAGCCGAGTTGGGGCGCGGTCCAGTGGCGTTGGTGGGCGCCGACGACGAGAACGCGCGCGTTGGCGGAGGCGTTGGACAGCGCGGTCACCGGATGCTCCAGGATGATCTCGTCGACGACGTCCACGCGCGGATACCTGGTACGCAGCGGCTGGTAGGTCTCGGTGACCTCGGTGCGCAGATCGAGTTCGATCTGCTCGGCATCGATCGCGAGGCCGGCGTCGATGATGCCGAGCGTCTGCCAGGCGTGCAGGACGCGCAGCCGGGCGTCCCGCAGCGCCGCGGCCTCGAAGGCGTAGTCCAGGACGGGGCCGACGTCCCGCAGGAGGTCGATGCCGACGACGACCTCGCCGCGGTCGGCGGCGTCCCCGTGCACGATCACGACCGGGACGGTGGGGCGCGCGGCCATGCGCAGGCTCGTGGAGCCGAGGAGCATGCTGGCGAACCCGCCGCGGCCCCGGCTGCCGAGCACCAGCTCGAACGCCTTGTCCGACTGGGCGTGCAGGGCCTGCGGGATCTCCTCGGCGACCAGGGCGGTCGTGACCTTCAGAGCGGGCCACTGCTCCTTGACGCGTTCGCGGGTCGCGGTCAGCAGCCGGTGCCCGACGCGGGTCATCCGTTCGGTGGTTTCGGCCGGCATGAACGCCGGCGCCTTGTAAGGCCAGCTCTCCAGCACGTGGACGATGTGCAGGGGACGTTCGCGCAGCACGGCTTCGGCCGCGGCCCAGCGCACGGCGCGGTCCGACTCCTCGGAGCCGTCGATGCCGACGACGATCGGCTCGGACATCGTGTTCTCCTTCGGCTGTCGACTCCCGTCTCCAGGCTCTTTCCCAGCCGCGCGTGATCCTAGAGTCAAGAGTCCCTGCTCGGACGGTCTTTGTGCCCGGTGCCGAAGAGTCCCCGTCCCTGGGAGCACCGGTCCTGGGTGGAAGGCGTGGAGGTCCGGGCTTCGATGGAACGGCGAGTGCTCTTCGCGCGGGGCCGGACGGCAGGGGCGCCCGCCGGCGACCTGATCTGGCTACCGGTGACGGTGCCGACACTCGTCCCGGCGGTCTGGTTGGGCCGTGGCCTGTTTCACAGCCGCTTCCACACCTGCAGGTTCCACCGCTTGCACGGTGCGGAGCCGTATCGCCATGATCGACCACTAGCGTCCATCCCCAACCGTCAGCCGTCTACCCGTAGGTGGGATTGCTCAGGCCGTGGTTCAGCGAGGAGCCACTGCGGGTACTGGACCGATGCCGTAGCAGGTGGGTACGTGGCATGGCCGTCGCGAGGGGGGACTGCGACGGCCCGGCCACAAGTGCTGATGAAACGGCCGTGAGGGCGGCGTTGTGGCTCTGCGTCGGGGCCGGTTCCGCATCGGCTCGACCCGTGCAGCGTGTCCATGATCCGTCACCGCGCCCTGCGCGAACTGTGGATCGTCGGCACGGCCGCATGTCCCGCATCGGTTCTCGACCATGGCCCCGGTGTGAACCCTTTCTCAGAGGAGGTCGGGCCAGTTGGAGGAGACGAAGCCCGTCACGGCCGGCGCGCTGGCCGAAGAGCGCTTCTTCGCCGGGATGGCCGAGCCGCACCGCGCCGCGTTGGCGGCCACCGCCGACGCCGTCGCCGCCCCGGCCGGACACCGCTTCTTCGAGGAGGGTGATCCTGCCCAGCGGTTCTGGCTGCTCCGCTCTGGCAAGGTCGCGCTGGATCTGCAGGTGCCCGGCCGCGGCGCGGTGGTGGTGGAGACCTTGCCGGCCTCGTCGATGCTGGGGTGGTCGTGGCTGTTCCCGCCGCACCGCTGGAGGTTCGGTGCGGTCGCCGCTGCGCCGGTGACGGCCTTCCGATTCGATGGCCGGCGGGTGCGGGAGCTGTGCGCCGCCGACCTCCGCCTCGGCTACGACCTTCTCCTGCGCTTCGGGGCCGTGATGCTGGACCGGCTGATGGCCACCAGGGTCCGGATGCTGGACCTGTACGCGCACCCGGAGGAACTCCGATGACCCCCGCCGCCGTGCACAGCCCCATGGCGCCCGTCCCGTACCGGGTGACGGACCGCCACGCTGAGACGGCGGACACGGTCACGCTGGCGCTGGAGCCCGTCGAGGCGGCCGTCTCCGAGCCCGTTCCCGGCCAGTTCACCATGATGTACGTGTTCGGCATCGGTGAGGTGCCGATCTCGGTCAGCCGCGTCGGGCCGTTCGAGGAGGTTCGGAGTCCCTCCACCCCGCGGGGAAGCGGGCCGGTACTGGAGCAGACCGTCCGCGCCGTCGGCGCCGTCACCCGCGCCGTGTGCGGGACGCGGCCGGGGCGGATCATCGGGCTGCGCGGACCGTTCGGCACCGGCTGGAGGCTGGACGAGGCACGGGGACGCGATCTGGTGCTCGCCGCCGGCGGGATCGGGCTGGCCCCGCTGCGGCCGGTGGTGCTGCGCGCCCTGGCCGACCGGAGCGCCTTCGGCCGGATCTCGATCCTGATCGGTGCGCGCACCCCGGATGAACTGCTGTTCGCCGGTGAACTCGACATGTGGCGGGCGAACGGCGCCCAGGTCGAGGTCACGGTCGACCGGCCGACCCCCGGCTGGGCCGGTCACGTCGGCCTGATCACAGCGCTGGTGGGCGCCGCCGAGATCGATCCGGCCCACGCCACGGCGTTCATCTGCGGGCCGGAGGTGATGATGCGCGTCACCGCCGAGGCGCTCATCGGGCTGGGGATGCGCCCTGCCGACGTCCGGCTGTCTCTGGAGCGCAATATGCGCTGCGGGCTCGGCTGGTGCGGGCACTGCCAGCTCGGGCCGCTGCTGCTCTGCCGCGACGGGCCCGTCCTGCCGTACGAGCGCGCGGTGCCGCTCCTGACCGTCAGGGAGCTGTAGCCATGAGACGACCGACCCTGGCCGTGTGGAAGTTCGCCTCCTGCGACGGCTGCCAGCTGACCCTTCTGGACTGCGAGGACGAGCTGCTCACCCTCACCGGGCGGATCGAGATCGCACACTTCCTGGAGGCGACCGCCGCCGCCGGGGACGGCCCGTACGACGTCTCCCTGGTCGAAGGATCGATCACGACGCCGGCCGACCTCGACCGCATCCAGCACGTTCGGGCGGTGTCGGGCAAGCTGATCACGATCGGGGCATGCGCGACCGCCGGAGGCGTCCAGGCACTGCGTGACTTCGCGGACGTCGAGGAGTTCGCCTCCGTGGTCTACGCACGTCCCGAGTACATCGCCACGCTCGCGCGGTCCACGCCCATCGCGGCGCACGTACCGGTGGACTTCGAACTGCGGGGGTGCCCGATCGACCGGCGCCAGCTCATCGAGGTGCTGGCGGCCCACCTGACCGGACGCAGGCCCGACGTACCCGGCCACAGCGTCTGCTTCGAATGCAAGAGCCGCGGGAACGTGTGCGTCATGGTCGCGCACGGCACCCCGTGCCTCGGGCCCGTCACCCACGCGGGGTGCGGCGCGATCTGCCCGGCGTACGGGCGGGGCTGCTACGGCTGCTTCGGCCCCTCCCCCGCCTGGAGCGGCACTCGTCCCAACACCCGCGGGCTGCTGCCGTGGCTCGACATGACCGAGGACGAGACGCACCGGGTGCTCTCGACCTTCAACGTCTCTGCGTTCCGCGAGGAGCAGCGGCCCGGGGAGGGGGCGGAGGATTGACGCACCGCAATGACCGGACATTGAAGGTCGGGGCCCTCGCCCGGGTCGAGGGCGAGGGCGCCATGTACGTCCGGGCGCGCGGCCGGGCCGTCGAGGAGGTCCGGCTCGACATCTACGAGCCGCCGCGGTTCTTCGAGGCGTTCCTGCGCGGCCGCGCCCACACCGAACCGCCGGACATCACCGCCAGGATCTGCGGCATCTGCCCCATCGCCTACCAGATGAGCGCGTGCCAGGCCATCGAGGCAGCCTGCGGAGTCACAGTCGGCGGCCCCCTCAGCGAGCTGCGCCGACTGCTGTACTGCGGTGAGTGGATCGAGAGCCACGCCCTGCACATCTACCTGCTGCACGCGCCCGACTTCCTCGGCTACCCGGGCGCGGTGGAGCTGGCCCGCGACCACCGCGCCGTCGTCGAGCGGGGCCTGCGGCTGAAGAAGGCGGGCAACACGCTGCTGGAAGTGCTGGGGGGCCGGGCGATCCATCCGGTGAACGTCCGTGTCGGCGGCTTCCACCGGACGTCGGCACGCCCCGAACTGGCCCCGCTCGCCGAGTTGCTCCGCCAAGCCCGCGACGACGCGCTCGCCACCGTGGAATGGGCGGCGGATTTCGAGTTCCCCGACTTCGCCCATGACCACGAATACCTCGCCCTGTCCACCGGACGGTACCCGCTGGAGAGCGGCGTCCTGCGCAGCAGCGCGGGACGCTCCTTCTCCGCCGCGGAGTTCGAGCGGAACATCGTCGAGGAGCAGGTCCCCCACTCGACCGCCCTGCACGCCCGCTTCACCGACGGCGGCCCGTACCTCACCGGCCCGCTCGCCCGCTACTCCCTCAACCGCGACCGGCTGTCGCCCCTCGCGCTGGAGGCCGCGGACCGGGCCGGACTCGGCATCGAATGCCGCAACCCGTTCCGCAGCATCCTGGTCCGTGCGGTCGAGATCGTCTACGCGGTGGACGAGGCGCTACGGATCATCACCGCCTATGAGCCGCCGCCCCGCCCGGCCGTGCCGGTGCCGCCCCGGGAGGGGACCGGACACGGCGTCACCGAGGCGCCGCGCGGCGTCCTCTACCACCGCTACGACCTCGGCCCGGACGGCCTGATCCGGGCCGCGCGGATCGTCCCGCCGACGTCCCAGAACCAGGCCGCCATCGAGGACGACCTGCGCCGGTTCGTCGCGGCCCACCTGCATCTCGACGACCACGCACTGACCCATCAGTGCGAGCAGGCGATCCGCAACTACGCCCCCTGCATCTCCTGCTCCACCCACTTCCTCGATCTCACCGTGGAGCGGTCATGACCGTCGTCATCGGCGTGGGCAACGACTTCCGCCGCGACGACGGTGCCGGGCCGGCGGTGATCGAGGCGCTCCGGGGCAGGGTGCGGGCGACTCTCGCGGTGACCGACGGCGAGCCGGCCCGCCTCATCGGACTGTGGGCGGGCGCCGACCTGGCGATCGTCGTCGACGCGGTTCACGCCGAGCCGCCCGTTCCCGGGCGGATCCACGACCTCGGCGCGGAGACGGCGGCTCTGGCCGCGCGCTCCGTCACCGGTCACGCGCTCGGGCTCGCCGATGCCGTCGCGCTCGGGCTCGCCGTCGGCCACATGCCCGCCCGCCTGCGCGTCCTGGCGATCGAGGGGCTCGATTTCGGCTTCGGCCGCGGACTGAGCCCCGGGGTGGCGGCCGCTGTCACCGCCGTCGCCGACCGGCTGGCCGTCGCACTGGCACCCGGCGGGAAGGAGCCGGCCGGATCGACCGCCGGACACCCGCGCTGGAAGGAGGACCACTCGCCATGAACACACTGGAACTGACCGACCTCAGTCTTCTCCATGCCGCGCTCCGCCGAGCCGGGTACACCGTCATCGGCCCGACCGTCCGCGACGACGCCATCGTCCTGGCGGAACTGGACTCGGTCGAACACCTGCCGTACGGATGGGGCGTCCGGCTGAGCCCCGGCGGTTACCGGCTGCGCCGCAGGGGGGACGGCGCCGCTTTCGCTCACGCTGCCGGGCCCCAGTCCTGGAAACCCTTCCTGCACCGGTCAAGAGTCAAGCTGTGGGAGGCGCGCCGGACCGAGGACGGCTTCGAGGCCGAGGACCACGCACCCGACCCGGCCCGCTTGGCACTGCTCGGTGTCCGGCCGTGCGATCTGCGCGCCATCGCCGTCCAAGACCGCGTCCTGATGGGCGGCCGCCACGTCGACCCGTCCTATGCGGGACGGCGCCGGGACGCCCTCATCATCGCCGTCAACTGCACCGAGCCCGGTGAGACCTGCTTTTGCGTCTCCATGGGCACCGGCCCGGAAGCGGGCCCCGGATACGATCTCGCGTTCACCGAACTGATCGGCGAGGACGGGCCGCGGTACATCGTGGACGTGGGCACCGAGGCGGGCGCCCTCATCATGGACGACCTGCGCGCAGGACCCGCGAAGCCCGCCGACGTGGACCGGGCCCGTGCGGAGGTGACGGCCGCCGCCGACCGGATGGGCCGGGAGATGCCCGCCCTGGGCCTTCGCGACCTGATGGCGGGCAGCCTGGACGCGGCTCGCTGGGACGATGTCGCCGAACGCTGCCTGAGCTGCGGCAACTGCACCATGGTGTGCCCGACCTGCTTCTGCACCAGAGTGACCGACACCACCGACCTCACCGGCGACCACGCCGAGCGCTGGCAGCTCTGGGACTCCTGCTTCGACCCGGACTTCTCCCACCTGCACGGGGGCGACGTCCGGGCGTCCGCGAAGAGCCGCTACCGGCAGTGGCTCACCCACAAGCTCGGCACCTGGCACGACCAGTTCGGCTCCTCCGGCTGCGTGGGCTGCGGCCGCTGCATCGTCTGGTGCCCGGTCGGCATCGACCTCACCGTCGAGGTGGCCGCGCTGCGCGCCGAAACCGCCGACCCCGCGGCGGACACCACGGGGTGAGGTAGGCGGCGCTTCCCGGGGGGTCTTCCGGCGCGGGCACCGCCGACGGCAGCGCATGGACGAGACGCTCGGTGGTCGAACGCGCTGGCAGGACGGTCACAAGGCTCCCTGCCCAACCTCCCGCCGACGGGCTTACGGCAACCGTCCTCCTGCACCATGTTCCAGGTCACTGGCGACGGCGTCATGGACCATCGGCTCCTCGACCAGGGCGTCCCGCCATGACGGCAACGCCGCCAGATGATTCCGGCCTGGGCGAGCAGGGCGCGGACGCGGTCGGGCCGATCGGGTTCGGGCCGGTCGGTGAACTCGGCGACGGCGGCGACGAGTCGTGATCCTTTGAGGGTGTTCAGATCGAAGTAATGGGGGTCGCCGGCGCAGTCGTGCGCCTGCTTGGGCAGGCTCACGGGCAGCCGTGTCCCGCCGTCCGGCAGCGGCCACAGGTGGAAGGCCGAGATCCCGTCGTTCACCGTTCTCACGGCAACTCCCTGGTACGCCCCGCTGACAATCACCTGCGTGCGGATGCGGCATGGGCGAGTGCTAGCCGTGGGAGTTGCGGGGTGCGTGGACGACCGCCACCGGGCAGGGCGCGTGCCGTACAAGGGCATAGCTGACCGATCCGAGCAGGAGGCCGCGGAAGCCGCCCAGCCCCCGCGAGCCGACGACGAGCAGACGCGCGCCCTGCGCCGCATTCAGCAGTACTTCACGCGGATGGCCGACCAGGACCTCGGCCTGCGCGTCCACTCCCGGGTGAAGGTCCCGCAACGGGGCCGTCAACTGCTCCAGCCGTGCCGTGGCCGCCTCCCGCATGCCGGTCTCGTCGACCAGCGGCGGAAGATCCTTCAACGGCGCCGGCTCCCAGGCCGCCACCGCGTGCAGGGACAGTCCGTGCAGTTCGGCCTCGGCGAACGCCGTCGCCAGCGCGGCCTGGGATGCCGGTGAACCGTCCACGCCGACCACGGCACGGCCCGGCTCCGTCCCCGGCTGCCGGTCCAGGGCGTCCCTGGCGATCACCACGGGACACGAGGCATGCGCGACCACTTGAGCGCTGACCGACCCGAGCAGCAGGCCGGTGAACCCGCCGAGGCCCCGCGGCCCCAGCACGATCAGGGCGGCGTTCCTTCCGGCTTCGATCATTTTCGCAGCCGACTGCCCGCGTTCGAGGACGCCCTGGACCGGCACATCGGGCGCCTGCTTCCGGACGTGCTCGACTCCACCGTCCAGCATCTGCTGCGCCAAGGGCTCCAGGTTCACCACCGCCATGGCCATCGAGCCTCCGATGAAGGCCTCCCACGCGTGGATCACGGTCAGGGGCAGGCCGCGGGCCCGGGCCTCGTCCGCGGCCCAGTCCAGGGCGCGGATGCCGTTCTGCGAACCGTCGTACCCCACCACGACACCGTTGATCGCGCTTGCATCCATGTTCTCCCCCACGTCCCCGGACTCGATCGGATCCATACATCCCCAGGCTTGTCTCCGGTTCCCCTGCCTTGCAGCTCTGAAGTCGGCCACTGCCGCCGTCAACGGCCAGGAACTCGAACACACCACCTCGCCGATTCATCCGGCGTCGACGCGGGACGAACGGTTGCGCGCGCGATGACAACGTTCCTGGATACGGCGTCCATCCAGAGCGGGCGCTGAGGGCGGTAGTCAGAGAACGAACCACGTGTTCGCCGAGGCCGATCTCGATCTCCGGGCAGGCGGGCAGGCAGTCGACGTGGCCGGCGCGGGGTCTGGTCAGGAACCGGTCGCGGCTGCAGCCGCCGTTGTACGCGACGGGCGCGCCCAGCAGGCAACCTGGCACGCCAGCCGGGGACGCGGACGGCCCCCGGCGCCGGACCGGGCGGCGGTTTGAAGACGTCACAGCAGATCCCTCAACCGCCGCAGCCCGCGGGTGGTTCATGCCTTGACGGTGCCGAGCGGGGTCGCCAGTCGGTCGGCGATCTCTCACTGGGTCAGTTGTCCGAAGTGAGCGAGCACGATCGCCTGCCGCTGCGGGGCCGGCAGTCCGGCGAGCGCGTCGCAGGCGGCGTCCACGGCGGAGGTGGCGTCGGGCACGCCGATGGTGTCCTCGAGCGGCACCGAGCGCCGGGAGTGCCGCGCTTCGACCCGCAGCTGGTCGATGGCCCGTCTCCGGGCGAAGGCCAGGACCCACGGCTCAAGGCCGCGTGCCGGGTCGAAGCGCCCGAGTGATCGCCAGACCTCCAGGAAGACCAACCGGACGACGTCGTCCACAGCATGGTCGGGTACAAGCCTTCCCGCACGGCGACGGACCAGAGGGCCGAGCGCGGCATAGCACTCGTTCAGCGCCGCCTCACTGCCTTGCGCGAGCCGCTGCTCCAGTGTCATGCGGTCCCGATGCCCATGGAAACCGATTCAGAACTCGTTCATGGGCAAGGCGCAGAGAAGCCGTGGCAGGGCAGTGCAATGCGAACGAACCTTGCACCGAACGCCAGGCGAGCGGGGACCCGTCAGTTGGGTGACGACTTCGGAGAAGGCCATCACCGGAGGTGGCGTGCACCAGCTGCCGATCCCTCGGCCGCCGTGTTCACGGCCTTGCCGAACTCGGCTGCCGCCTCCTCGTCGGCGCTTAGTTGGAGCCCTTGCGTTTGCGGAGCGCCGAGCCCTTGTGGACGGCCTTCTTGCCGCTCTTTTCGCTCCGCACTACATACTGCGGTTCCTCAGGTGAGGCCGCGACGGTGCGGCCGACCTCCTCACGACGGTCGGTGACCTTCTTCTCCACCCAGCCCTCGGGCGTAGAGCCGTGGCTGCGCCATGTGACCTTGTCGCCCACGGCGGGTTCCTTCTTCTTGTCTTCCATGTGCGTCGCTCTACCCGTCCCCGGGCGCGGCAGTCACCACGAAAGACCTGGTCAACAAGGGCTTGAGATGCTCCAGAATCCGCTGCCGAACGCTTTGAGTTCGCCTTTGACACCCATTCGTGGCTGACCTTCACCGTCGCCGATCCGTCCACGGTCGCACCGTCGCCCGCAGGAGGTTGCGGCGCTTGCGCGATAGCCGGACCCCGGTGGACGGCTCAGGTCAGGTCGGCCAGGATGGCTTCAGCGGCTCGCCGTCCCGATACCAGGGCGCCCTGGATGGACCCGGTATCGCGGTGATCGCCGCAGATGTACCGGCCGGTGCGCAACCGGACCGGACGCCGCAGCGGCAGAGGCGGCGGCATCGCCGGAAGGGCGGCCTCGACCCGGTACGAGGCGATGTGCCGCCAGTCTGCGGTGTCGCCGTAGATCTCGGTCAGCCGGTCACGCACCAGCGCCTCGCCGGTGTCGATGCCGAGCACGGACGTCGAGATGAGCGCGCGGTCGTCTGGGGAGTACTCGGGTGCTGCGTCGGTCAGGACGAGCGTGTCGGTGATGATCCCTTCGGCGTCCAGGATTTGGACGGGCTCCTTCAGCGGAGATTCGGGGGCCACGTGGTAGAAGGTCGTGACCGGACGCATCACCGGTGCCTCGATCTCGGGTTCGAGTTCGGCGGCGCCGGCCGGGTCGGCTGCGATGACCACGGTGCCGGCGTCGATCCCCTCGCCGCTGCCGGTCTCCACTCCCTCGTCGGTGATCCGCCGGACGGGCGTGCCGAGCGACACCGCCCCGTCCGGGAGCCGGGCGGCGAGTTGCTCCGGTACCCGGCCCATTCCCCGCGCGGGGACACAGATGGTGCCGCGCGCGAAGGACCGCCAGATCAGATGGAAGAAGCGGCTGGAGGTCTCCAGCTCGCGCTCCAGCAGCACCCCGGCCAAGAACGGGCGCAGCAGCTTCTCGATCATCTCCTCCGAGATGCCCCAGTGGCGGAGCTCCTCGCTCGTGTCGCGTTCGGCACCGTCACGGACCCAGGACCCCGGGACGGCCAGGTCGCGAGCGGTCATCGCCGCCAGCGCGGCCTTGTCCCGGACGGACCCCACGTCGGCGAGGGCGCCGCTCAGCGCGTGCTCGGGATGCCTCCACGGCAGCATCACGCGTTCGCGCCCTCCCTCATGGAAGACCAGCAGCCCGGAAGCGAACGACCGCAGGTCCAGGGCCTTGAGGTCAAGAACGCGCCGGGCCTCCGGGTAGGCGGTGTTGAAGACCTGGAAACCTCGGTCCAGGCGGAAGCCCTCCACGACATCCGTGCGCATCCGGCCGCCGACTCCGTCCGACGCCTCCAGCACCCGCACCGGCATACCGGCCCGGTGCAGCCGCACCGCACAGGCCAGCCCGGACAGACCCGCCCCCACGACGATCACGCCATCGGACATTCGCCCCCGCTTTCCTTTGTGGCCGCGATCCGTCCGTCACCATGCCCGCGATAAACGCCTCTACCCCGGCCGCCGGAGGCGGTGCCATCGGATTGTGCATGGTGGGCAAAATCTACTTGGGTCGCGCTTGTGCAGGTAAGAGGGGGGTACGGGCGGATCGACCAAGGGGGAGAAATGATCAACACACTGCACAAGATGGGCATCCGGTCCAATTTCATGTACACGGCGGGCATCGCCTCGGTCGGCCTGGCTTTCGCCTCCTGGGCGGCGTCCAAGCGACTTGAGGACGCGGGGCTGGAGCGCGCCGACCGCTGGGGCATCTTCGTCGGTGAATGGGCCCCGACCTTCTTCGCCATGGGCATCGCCCTTCGGATGGAGGAAACGCGGGATCAGGCCGCACGCGAGGCATCCGGGCGGCAGATCTCTTCGGACGAAAGGGTTTCCGCATCGCAATCCGCCACCATGCGGTGAATCGCGGCGAGCCCCACCCGGCCGCGCCTTCATGGACCGTGTCACCGATTGGCCGCCCGGTTCCGAAGAACGGTGCAGGACCTTTCGGACAACGATGGAGGAACGGTGTACTCCCGCCATCGTGTGCACGGTCCACGTGGCGGGCGTTGATGGCGGCGAGCGGTCCGGTCGTCGTGATCGGAGCGGGTCTGTCCAGGCTGTCGGCGGCGATCCACCTCGCGACGCGGGACCGTGCACAACCAGCGCCGGTACCACTTGTAGGAGGACGAGTGGGCTCGGTACGACGATCAGTGTTCCACCTCGTGAGCGGCTTGAGCACAGCCGCCGTCCGAGTGGCGGCGTCCTCAGAAGCTAGCGGCTACCCTCCTCTTCAGCCGTGCCCACCAGCGCCGGAAGCAGACGCCCGGCACATCGCGCCGTGACCTTGGCCCCTCGCTCAATCGGGAATTCGTCCTCCGCCGGCCTGCTCCGAGAGCCTGTTCATGACCGTCGAGGAGCCCGGCCGGGGCGGCATGGGCGTGCGCTGGAAGGCCTGGGGCCCGCCGAGGCCGGCAAACATCCTGGTCACCGACGGCGACTGCGCGCCGTCCTCACTGATTCCGGATCGGTCATTCTTCTTCCCTGGCCGGCCGGAGCGCCGTCTCTCCGGTGATCGGCGCCCCGCCGCCCTGGTTCAAAGCAGGCGCTGAGCCGGTTCCGCATTCGCCCATTCACACGCCGCCGCTCAACGGGCCCACCGGGCCTCCCCGGCGGTGGTCCGGGCGCATGGCCGGGATGGACGAGATCGACCGCATCCGGCGCATGCCCAGGGAGTCGGTCAACGATGTCGTACTGGCCGCAGCGACGCGCGGCTTTCGCGAACTGCTCGCCAGGTCCGCAAGCGTTCAGGGAAGCTCCCCTAGAGAGCCTTCGCGGTGCCCGCGTCGCGACGGCGGGCACCGCAAGAGGCGGGCCGCCGCGTCGCCCTCTCGGGCGGCCTAGCCGAGCCCGGTCCGGAATGTTCCCGTGAGCTCGGTTTCACACCGGCCCTGCGAGTTCGGCGATGTCCTCGCTGGCGAGCCCGTGCAGACGATCGGCGAGGTCCGCCAGCGCCCGGGCGACGGCCAGTTCGTCACCGATCTCCGGAATCCGGCGGTCGGCCGGGTTGCGGCGAGCGTGCCCGTGCCCAGTGGTCTTCTGGTCACGGCCGCTGAACAGCACCGCGCGCACGTCGGTGTCCGTGGCGTCCTCGCTGATGTAGAGCTCCACGCTCCACTCCTTGGTCTCCATGATGAACCTCCTCACCTGAACGCATCGGCCTCCATCTCCATCGTCGGCAGGTGCCGCCGACCGCCCCAGGGGCTAACGTCCCCCGCACGGGCGACCAACGCCCCGTCGAAGACCATGGCCGCAGACGAGCCCGCACGGCCCCGCCGCATCCTTCGAGTCCTGACGGCGCCAGAAGCACCCGATGGTCCTCGCCGACCGACCCGAAGGCCCTGTGCGGAATGCGCCCTCCTCCTCTGCCTCGGCGACGTCGCGCTTGCGCTGCCATCAGCCCTCGGCGGTGGCATTACGGAGCATCCTTTCTGCCCGGCGGGGTGACGCGCGAGAACGTCGAAACAGTGCTGGAGCGCCTGCTCACGGTCCCTTCGACGAGCCGCGTTCGGGCCGGCGTCCATCGCATCACACCGATGATCGGGAACGGGCTCAGCGCCACTCCGACGCCGTACGACAGCACCTGACCGATCGCCTCGCCCACGGCCTCCACCTCACGCCGGTTCGACCTCGCCCGGCCGCCAGCGCTGGTCGAACCAGCTTTCGAGCGGACCGTAGAGCCGCAGGACGACGAACCATCCCTTGCCGGGGACCGTCTGGATCCAATTCGTCTCTCTGCCCGGCGGCGCGGTCGGGCCGAAGTGGACGACCGTGTCGCCGCCGTCCTCGGCCCGCACGGCGTCCGAGAGGCTGTTCACGCTCGGGTAGGGGTCGTCGGTGCGCAGCAGCGACCGGGTCTGGGGGTCGTAGACGTCGACGGCCCAGAAGTCCTTCGCCGGGATGTCCTTGGGTAGGGTGAGCGTGTAGCTCTTCCCGCCGTCGAGCCAGGCGCCGGCGGAGTCCTCTGCCGTGTAGGCGTACTGCGATCCGGCCCCGACCGCCGCCGTCGCCATCGCCGGCGTGACCACGATCGCCGCGTGATGGTACATGGCGCGGGCGTCCAGCAGGCGCGCACCCTGCGGCGAGAGGAACTCGTGGCTCCCCGAGGGGAACATGTTCTTCCACGAACTGCCCGGGTAGTAATAGAAACTTGGGTCGCGAGGTTTGAAGGTCAGCGTCCGCACGAGGCCCGACCCGACCCGCGCCGCGGCGGCGAGGATCGAGCGCATCCGGTCGTCCGGCCCGAAGGGCTCGCCTGGCACGATGCCGATCGAGGCGAGTTGTCCCGCGCGCTCGGGGTCCAGTGCCTCGGGCGGTTCCTCCTGAACGATCTCGTCCACCTCCCCGAAGAACGAGAAGTCGTTGGCGGGGACCGTGTTGAAGACGGAGTCGGCGACGTTGACGAAGCGCTGCTCGGCCGGGTCGGCCGCGGCAGAGAGCGGGTACATCCGCGTCTTGAGGAGGCTCTCGACACCGCCCAGCGAGCGAAACGTCGCCCAGCAGGCGAAGGTCGGCGACCGCGAGGTGAAGTAGCCGTCCGGGACGTCGCCGTCATAGCCGGGGGGCAGGAAGAGGTACTTGCCTCCCCTGCCCTCGTCGGGTCCGGCGATCCCCATGTCGGCGACGTAGTGCTGCCAGAAGTCGCCGACAACGCTCAGCGAGCCCTCCGGCACCTCGATCACCGTCGGGCCGTCCCGATCGAGCGCCAGGAAGGCCAGCCCGTACGCGGTTTCGGTGTTCGCCGTGAGCAACAGGGGGGCCGAACCGCACCGCGGGGCCGTGTAGCCGATCGTGCGGGAGTCGATACCGAGGCTCCGCAGCCCGCGCCGCATGGCCACCATCGCGGCGCCGGGCAGGCAGTTGAGAAAGACCTCGATCCCCCGCAGCAGGTCGAGCCCGTCATAGCTCCGGATGACCGTGTCGGGCAGGGGCATGCCGTCGAAGAAGTCCATCGCGCCGAAGACCGTCTCCAGCCGATCCGGGACGCTGATCGACGCGAGGGTCTCAACTGATATGCCCGGGCTGGGCGCGTCGCTCATGTGAGGCACTGCGCTCCTCTCTACAGCAACTTCTCTGAGAGCTGCGTTCCAGTCGTTCTCGCGCTGACGTCCAACCGGACCTCCCGGCCGTCCCGCGTGCCCTCTAGGCACCGTGGATGCCGGTGTACGCCCAGCGGCTTCATGCTCCTGGCACCTCACCGTCCGGACCGTCACGTCTTCGGATCACCGCGCCGGGTCAGCCCACCGCCTCGACCTCACCCGGCCGCCAGGTCTTGTCGAAGAATGGCCGCAGGGGGCTGTACAACCGCAGGACCACGAACCATCCTCTGCCCGGCACGGTCTGGATCCAGTTGCCCTCCGGCACGCGGTCGGGCCAGTCGGGCCCGAAGTGCACCGTGGTCGTGCCATCCGCGGCGGCGGCCGCCGCCGGGGTCGGATAGTCCTGGCTGCCGGCCCGCGGGAAGCGTTGCGGCGTGGAGAGCATCGAGCGGGTCTGGTTGTCGTAGACGGTGCACGACCAGAAACGGGCAGCGGGAATGTCCGGCGGAAGCACCAAGCGGTAGTGCCGGCCTCCGTCGAGGGCGCGGTCCTGCCGGTCCGCGAACGCGAACAGGTACTGCGAGCCGATGTCGGGCAACGGTGCGGTGAACGCCGGGCTGATGCCCACGCCCAGATACCACCACCAGGTCCGCAGGTTGAGCTTGCGGGCGCCGTCGCTCGCACGGAGTTCGAGGCCGCAGTCGGTGATGTCCGGGGGCGGGGTCATGAAATCGTGGCCGGACACCAGCAGGCCGTTGATCCACTGGGAGGGCGCACCGTAGAAATGCGCCCCCTCAGCCGGGCGGGGGCGGCAGGCGAGGGTACGGGCCGTGGCGTTCCCCACCGCGGCCGCTTCGGCGAGGATCTTCCGCATTCGCGGATCCGGCTGGAAGGGACGGCCCTTCGCGATCCCGATCGCGGCCAGGGCACCGGCGATCTCGGCATCGAGCGCCTCGGCCGGCTGATCGTGCACGAGCTCGCTCGCGAAGTCGAAGTACGTCGCGTCGGAGGGTGGGACCGTGTTCACGGGGAACCCGGTGCCCTCGACGAAGCGCGGCGGGTCGGGCCTGCGGAGCGCGGCGGTCCACGTTTGGGCGGTCCACGGCGGCGGAGGGGCCGTGCCCCCTGTGACGATCTCCCCGATGCTGGTCCCGAAGAACCCGGGGACGTAGCGGTGGATGCGCAGCCCCTCCTTGATGCGCTGGACCGCCGGCTTCGGGTCGTCGCCCTCCAGGAACGCTCGCCCGCCCAGAAGGAGCCGCGTGGTACGGGTTGGCCGTATGAAGAAGCCGCCCTCCGGAAGAGGACCCTCGTAACCGGGCGGCACGAAGAGGTACCTGCCGCCTGCCCCGCGGTCCGGCCCGGCCATGCCGGGGTCGGCGACCCAGCGGTACCACATGTCATTGACAAAACAGAGGGAGAGAGGCGGCATTTCCACCACCAGCGGCCCCTCAGTCAGGTCAAGAAATGTCACAAAATAGACGGTGTCCGCATTCCCTGTCAGCACGAGCGTCTCGGGATCCATGAACTCCGAGAAGAGCAGGACGTCGTGGTCTCTGACCCCGGCCTCAAGGAAGCCCCTGCGCGCCGCCCACATGCTGACCCCGGAGTACGCGTCGAGGAACCCCCGGACGGCGTGCATGTGGTCCAGATGGTCGTAGACGCGGTCGGCGGTCTCTTCGGTGGGCCTCCCCAGCGGGAACTCCAGAGTGCCCAGATGCGTCTCTACCCGCTCGGGCGTCGAGAGCGACTCCATGACCTGAGGCGAGATCCGCTCGGCTTGCTGCAAGGCATCGCTCCGTCTCTTTGGAGAGGTCACCTCTCGACCACGAGCCGTACCTGCCGCAGACCACTAATAAACGCGGTTTCCTGAGCCATTGATCTTTTGTTACTCCACAGGCTGTGGGGATGCCGAGCCCGAAGCAGCAAGGAGTGATGTCGGAAGAAGAATGCTCGGTGTTTACCGGGTGCGCCAGGGAGTCATGCGGTCGTCCGGGACCGGCACCCGGCCCAGCGGTCGCGACAGAGCCTCGGTGTCGGTGCCGGGCGGCGTGGTCGTGGGCCGAGCGCGTGGCCCTGGTCCTACCAGACCGACACATCGCAGCCCACCGCCACGGCTGCGGGGCCGGTGACAATCCAATTCGAAGGCGGAAGGCCGAGTCAAGGAGTCCCTCGCGGCATCGGGGGCGGACGTCTAGTCCGTTTCCGTCAGGCGAGGCTGGACACATCCCCCGGGAGGAGGCGACGAATGAGCGATGATCACGGGGGAACCGTCCTCGTCGGGTACGACGGCTCACCCGCCGGCGAGCAGGCCCTGCATTGGGCGGTGGCGGAGGCTGAACTCCGCCGCGCTCCCCTCACCGTCTGCCATGCTTGGCACTGGCCCTACCCGTCTCGCCCGCCGGACGACGACACCCTCGAGATCTTCCGTGCAGCGGCCGCGATCGTGGCGGATGAGGGCGTGCGCAAGGCCCATGCCCAGGCCGAGGACATGGACGTCCACTGGCGGCTGGAGCGCGGCTGGCCTGGCGCCGTGCTGCAGCAGGCCGCCCGTGACGCCGAACTGGTCGTACTCGGGGCGCGGGGCCACGGCGGGTCCGAGGGCCTGTCAGTGGGCTCCACCGCTGTGCAGGTCTCCGCCCTCGCTGCCCGGCCAGTCATCGTCGTACGGTCAGGCCTACCGCAGGCCGGGGGGCACGGTGGGCGGCTGGTGGTCGGCGTGGACGGCTCGCCGGCCAGTGCGGCGGCCCTCGGTTTCGCCTTCCAGGAGGCCGCGTTGCGGAAGGCGTCGGTGACGGCGGTATGCAGCTGGTGGGACCCGGCAGTGCTCCCCGGCCCGGACCGCGTCCCCTTCACGGATCCACAGGTGATCAGGAGCGAGGCGATGGCGCGGTTCGACCAGGCCGTCGCGCCGTGGCGACGCCAGCACCCCAAGGTGCCGCTGGAAACCGAGTTCGTCGTCGACCCGCCGCGTCAAGCCCTGGTCGATGCCGCCCAAGGCGCCGCCCTGCTGGTGGTGGGCGACCGCGGAATCGGCGCGGTGCCTCAGATGCTGCTCGGTCCGGTCACTCAGGCCGCGCTGCAACAGGCCCCCTGTCCGGTCGCGGTTGTCCCGGTACAGCAGGCCGAATAGCCGGAAGGAACTTCGGAGGAGCGAAGCAGAGGAGGCGCGGCCGGGATCTTTACACGGGGACTGGACCGGAGGACGACACGACAGCCGACGTTGCCGGACGGTCCGCTACACAGATCGGAATGAGGAGAGCTCGATGTCCGCACCGATCGCCATCGGCACCGATGGTTCGGACGAGTCGGCGCGTGCACTCGATTGGGCGGCGGCCGAGGCGGCCTTGCGCGAACGTCCGCTGCACATAGTCCACGCCCTCCAGAGCTGGCCGTCCGCGACGGCGCCCATCGCGCAGGCCGAGATCGCCGAACTCATCACCCGGGCCGGTAGGAAGATCTTGGCGGCCGCCCGCGAACGCGTCCGGGAACGGTGGCCGAACCTCGCGACGACGACCGCTCTGGTGAGCGGGGAGGCCTGGCGGGCTCTGGGCGCTCAGTCGGAGAAGGCTTTCGAGCTGGTGCTGGGAAGTCGTGGTCAGGGCGGTTTCTCCGGACTGCCGCTGGGCTCCACGAGCCTGCGCATGGCCGAACTCTCCACCGTCCCGGTGGTGGTCGTGCGCGGAGACGCAGCCGGTCGCGGCGAGATCCTCGTGGGTGTCGACCCGGTGCGGGATCTCGGCGCGGTCCTCGGCTACGCCTTCGACTCCGCCGCGCTCCATCGTGTCCGGCTCCGCATCGTCCACGCGTGGCAGACGCTCGCGACCTTCCTGGAGGCGGGTTACTCCGACGCCGAGCACGTCGAAGCGGAGCTGAGGAAGGAGGTCCTCAATGCGTGCCGACCACTGCGGGGGCGGTATCCGGGAGTCAACGTCGTCGAAGAAATCGTTCTGGAGCATCCGGTGACCGCGCTGGCCAAGGCCTCGCGCGAGGCCCGCCTGCTGGTGGTCGGTACCCACGACTGGCATTGGAGCTCGCCCCAACTCGGTTCCGTAGGGCACGGAGTCCTGCATCACGCGCAGTGCCCGGTCGCGGTCGTTCCGGCCCGCTGATCTTCAACTCGCGCGTGCGTCGCTCGCCTGGAGGCCCGCAGCCGGTGTGCGGCTCCCGGCAGGGCCTATGTCCCCCGTGCCCCGGGACCTTCGCCCTCTGGTTCTACCAGCGGCGTCCGACCAGCCTCGATTACGAAGGGACATCCTGGAAGGGAGACCGTTCAAGATGAAGCGACCGACAGTGGGGACGGTCATGACCTCCGATGTCGTGACGGTATCGCCCGACGCCTCCTTCAAAGACGTGATCAGCGCTCTCGCCGATCGCGAGATCAGCGGGGTACCCGTCGTGGACGGGGAGGGCCGTGTCATCGGCGTGGTGACCGAGGCTGACCTACTCCGCAAGGCGGCGCCCGGCCAGAGCGGCGAGCCGCACCGGACATCGCGCCTCATGAGGGAACCGCCCAAGGCCACCACGGCCGGAGAGGCCATGAGTTCGCCTGCGGTCACCACGACCGAGGACACCTCGATCGCCGAGGCGGCTCGATCCTTGTGCCGCCGCGGTTTCAAGCGGCTCCCGGTCGTGGACCGCGACGGCCGGCCGGTGGGCATTGTCAGCCGCGCCGACGTGCTGCGCGTCTTCTTGCAGACGGACGCGCAGATCCGCAACGAGGTGACCCACGAGATCGTCGTCCAGAGTCTCTGGCTCGACCCCGCCGAGGTGGAGGTCAGTGTGCGCGACGGCGTGGTCACCCTGCGAGGCCGTGTGCCGCTGGCGAGCCTCGTCCCGATCGCCGAACGCCTCACAGCCTCCGTCGACGGCGTCATCCGGGTGATCAACAAGCTCGACTACGACGAGGACGACAGCGTACGCCCGCATCGGCGTCGCACAGACCTGCGACGCTAGAGACCCGGCGCGGCGGGAGGTGCGAACTGGAAGCCGAGCAATGAATGGCAAAGTCGGGGGCGGCCAGGAAAGATGATCAACGCTGATGCACGAGCGTTTCAAATGCGGTATGCAGGTCGAAGATGTCGCGACGCAGTTCGGTGATGGCGACGTCCAAGTCGTCCAGAGCTGCTTGGACCTGCTGCGCGGCGTAAGGGTCCTGGATGTGAGCTAGCGCATCCTGCAAGCGAAACGCCACGCCGAACAGACGGCGATTGAGCCGGTCGGTCAGGTCGCAGGCGATGTGCTGCGGGTCAACTCCCGGCCGGCGGGCCACTTCGGCAGTGGCGGCCACGGCGCCCTCCGTCTTCCGTACCGCCTCGTACGGCTTGTAGATGGACCCTGGAACTCGTGGTCGTTCAGGCATCGTGAACCGCCTTCCGATGTCCCATTCATCCCTTCATACACCGTTACCTCCTCAACGGGTCAACTTGACTACAATTTGCCCTATTTTGGCGATCTTGAGAGACAGAGATGACACGTGCCAAGCCAATCCCCGTGGCCGGGGACCGACGGAGCTGTTGCCCCTGCGCCAAGGGGGCAGGCTCCAACGGGACGCGTACGAGGGCGCGGCGGGACCACCTACTCCCTGAGGAGGATTGAGGCCGATGCCGGGCGGATTGTTGACGGACCTGTACGAAGTGACGATGGCGGCGAGCTACCTGCGGCGAGGTTTGAGCGGGCCGGCAACATTCAGCTTGTTCGTCCGCAATCTTCCGCCCGGCCGCGGCTTCCTGATCACCTGCGGGCTGGCCGACTGCCTGTCATTCCTGGAGAACTACCGCTTCGCCCAGGACGATCTCGACTACCTCGCGACGGAGCAGCGTTTCGACGACACGGCGCTTCGGGCGCTGGAACGGCTGCGGTTCACCGGTGATGTCCGGGCGGTCCCGGAAGGACGTGTGGTGTTCGCAGGCGAGCCGCTGCTGGAGGTCACGGCACCGATCGCCGAGGCGCAGTTGGTGGAGACCGTCCTGCTGAACCACATCAGCTTCCAGACCACGATCGCCACCAAGGCCGAACGATGCGTGCAGGCGGCCGGTGGTGCACAGGTCGTCGACTTCGCCTTCCGCCGTACTCAGGGAATCGACGCCGCGCTCGCGGTCGCCCGCGCCTCCTACATCGCCGGCTTCGCCGGCACCAGCAATGTCGAGGCCGCCCGCCGGTACGGCATACCGGCCACCGGCACCATGGCCCACTCCTACATCGAGGCGTTCCCCGACGAAGACGCGGCCTTCGCGGCCTTCACCGCCGATTTCCCCGACCGCACCACACTGCTGGTCGACACCTACGACACCATCGGCGGCATCAAGGCGGCCATCCGCGCCGCCCGCCGCGCTGGACAAGCACACCTCGCCGGGATCCGCCTCGACTCCGGAGACCTCGGCGCCCTGGCCGTCCAGGCTCGGCGCCTGCTGGACCGGGAGGGCATGGCGTTGACGCGCATCGTGGCCAGCGGCGGATTGGACGAATACCGGATCGCCCAGCTCACCGCCGCCCGAGCACCCATCGACGTTTACGGTGTGGGCACGAAAATGGGGGTGTCCGCAGACGCCCCCTATGTGGACAGCGCCTACAAGCTGGTGGCTTACGGTGACAGGCCCGTAATGAAATTGTCCGCCGGAAAGGCCACCGCGCCGGGTGCGAAGCAGGTGTACCGAGGAGCGCTGGGCGACCTCGTCACGCTCCTCGACGAACCCGCCCCCGCGGACATGGAGCCGTTGCTCGTCCCCGTCATGGAGTCCGGACGTCGCATCGCCCGCACCGAGTCGCTGCAGGCCGCCCGCGACCGGCGCGCCGCCGACGTCGCCGCACTGCCCGACCAGGTCATCCGGTTCCGCGGTCCCGAAACCGTCACCGTCACTCTCAGCCAGGAGCTCAGGCGCTGCCGCGACCGCCTCCGCGCGGAGCTCACCTCCCGCATGCCGCCCGCGAGACGACCGCGGCGCGGCACGGCATCCTGACCGCCCCCGTGCCTACGAGACACCCGCCGGAGACGTGCGGGGGGACGCGCCCCGTTGCGCCTCCCGCGCATCGGTCCGGCAGCTCTCAGCTCGGAGAACTGGTCGCCGGGTGCTGTTCGATGACGGCGTCCGAGGAAGGGTAGAACGTGCTCGTGTGCCCGTCGTCCCATTCGACGACATAGGGCGGTGCCCCATCCCGGCCGTGCACCTCGGTGATCAACGCCTTGCGGTCCGGTTCCCCGACCTGGTGGCCGCGGACTATCACCCAGTCACCCTTCTTCGCCTTCATCGGAGATCCTCTCGAAATATCGTCCTACCACCAGTCTCATCAGGCGCAGCCGTCCGCGGCAGGGGCGAAGGACTTTCTTTACGTCTTCAAGGGGTCCACTCCGCCGGCGCCCACCCCGGCGCGCCGAGCATGCGGCCTGTCCCGTCCGGTCTCACCGCGCCGCGCCGCTCGTCCGCCTCGCACGTGAGGCGGACTCATTGCCCAGCTGCAGCGTCTGACAAGTGTCTGGCCCTGCGCACGCGGGGATGGTTCGGTCTCCGAAGCGTTGGCCGAGGCACCCGCACGCCCCGCTCGACAACCCGGACGCCGTCACCACCCTGCCGGGCCGCTGCGCGAGGCCGGGGCTGGCGGCGGTGAACAGGGCGGAGGCGGCCGGAAGCATCTGGCCGGGGAAGAAGCCGGGCCGCGGAGGCTGACGACGGGGCCGGTGCCGTAGGCGTCCACGGGCGGCGGAAGAGAAGCCGGGTCCAAGATCGACGCTCGACCCGGAACCGGCGCCGGTGATGTTGCAGCTGTCCAGGCCACCCAACCCGGGGCGCTCCAGGTGGTCGCTAAGGACGTCGCACGCCGTACCCAGCAGGAGCGCACGAGGGCGACCACGAGGGCCTCGTCGCGGCGGCGCGCGAATTGTTCGCCGCCGAGTGGTACTCGGGCACGTCGCTGAACGCGATCTGCGACCGAGCCGGGGTGACGCGCGGCGCCATGTACCACCACTTCAGCCATCTTGTTGTACGCGATGCTCTGGCGGGTGAAGACGTCCACCGGGTTGACCCCCGCCGCCATCACCCGGAGCCGCGCCTCGCCGTACTTCGGCTCCGGTTTCTCGGTCTCGTCCAGTGCGCTCTCGCACAGCCGAGGCCCGCCGGCTAGCGGGCCTCGCGCTGCCGCCATTTCTCGAACAGCGCCCCCGCCTCGTCGGTGGACAGCCCCGGCCATTCGCCGCCCAGCTTCTGATAGTGCTCCTCCTTGTCAGGGGGGCTGCTCGTCGCGCGGCTGCAGGACTCGCCCGGGCATCAAGACATCGAAAGTTCAATACTTATTGTCTGAGTCAAACCGTTCCGGCGGGGTTGCCCGGCCGCAGACCGGGAATAGGGGCTCGAGCAGGGAATATGCGGCATACGAGGGGTTGAAGATGGCGGAGCGCGGCGCACCGGAGGCGGCCGGCGCGCGGATTCCCGACCAGGTGCTGACGACGGCCGCCCGGCTGTTCTCCGAGTTGGGGTACGACGAGGTGACCACGCAGATCATCGCGGACGCCTGCGGCGTCGACGCCGCCGTGGTCGCCGGCGAGTACGGCGGCAAGGGCAGGGTGTTCCTCGCCGTCCTGGAGCGGCTGAGCCGGGAGCGGATGGACTACCTGTCCCCGGCCGCGTCCGCCTTCACCCCGGACGCCGAGGGGATGGTCCGGCTGATCGACCGCTACCTGGACTACTGCCTTGACCACCCGGAGCTGCCATCCATCTGGATGCACCGCTGGATGTCGGACGCCACCGACTTCCCCGACCTGGAGCCGCGGTACGGCACGCCGCCGATCATCCTGATGAGCGAGCTGATGGGCGAGGCGCTCGACGACGAGGTGGACCCGGACCTGTTCACCTGGCAGATCGTCTGGGCGGTTCACAGCTTCACCAGGGGCGGCATCGTCGGGGCGGACGGCGTCCGCCGCCGCGCCGACGATCTCGGCGTCCGGAAACGCTTCCGGCGTTCCCTGCACCAGATGGCACGGCGAGCAGCGGCGCGCTGAAAGACCAGTCGCCCGACAGATTCGCCGCGTCCCGTCCCCTCCCTAGGATCGATGTTCCGGCCGGATCCCGGCCGGCGTCGACCAGCAAGAGCACGGAGTGCGACCTCCGAACCCCAGGAGCCCCCCGGATGACCAACCAGACGCTCGTCTTCGACGAGGTGCAGATCGGCATCGGCCTGCGTCCCCTCGCCCAGCACGGTTACATCGTCGTGGGGGAGGGGATGCTCATGCTCCTCGGCAACCGGCAGGAATCGATTGACCAGGCGCCGCTCGGCGCCATCGTCGCCGCCCCGGTCCGCTTCAGCCGCGGCCAGGTCGTCTGCCTCACCATGAACGGGACCAAGTACAACGTGTCTCCCGGCTGGGGCCGGTACGTGGGCACGCGGCCGCCGATGGGCGCCGGGCGAGAGGTGAAGAAGGCGGCGCAGCACCTCCTCAGCCTCTTCAAGACGTCGCGTGCGCCCTAACCGGCGGCGCGCAGGCGGGACGCCAGATCGCGGAGCTCGCGGTCTTCGGTGATGCGGCGCGGGCGCTGCGATCGCACCTGCGCGGCGGCCGGTCATTCGAGCGCGGGCCGTAGGAGCCGCATCTAGATCTCCCGTTCGCCGGAGCAGGTCGCGGATCTCGTCCGAGCATGCGGGCGATGCGACACCGGACAAGATGCAGACCCGCTGCAACGCGCGAAGTGGGACACGATGACGGTGATGCGGTCGCGATTCTGGACGAGTCCGGCCAGGAGAAGAGGGGCACCGCCACGGTCGGGGCGAGGCGGCACGTCGACCGGCGTCGTACGGTGGGCACCGGGGGTGGCGTCGAGCTGTCGTCGATCGACCCCGAGGCATTGCTCTTCGGGTTCGACCTGGAGGTTCACGGGTGGGGCGCTCGGGAGCCCAACACTCCCCCTCTCCTTCAGCAAGTACGTGACCAACGACGAACTGGACGCCTTGACCCGCGAATACACCGAGGCCGTGATCGGCGCCGACCCGGGTGATGGTGAGACACCAGCGCGGCGACACGGGACCGTCTATACGCCATGGCCGGATGTGCCGCACCGACTCGGGCGGTACAACAGCTTCACCTCCCCGGGCCAGGCCAGACCTCACCTGGGGGAATGCACGGTGTCAGCCGACCGGATCGACGAGCTGGTAAGGGTGGGACGCGACTACGTGGTCGGTCCGGGATGGCAGGATGAGGAGCTGGCGGTGGTCCGCACCTTCTTCGCGGCTTCCGGCCCGGACGGCGCCCGGTCTTCGCCGTCGACGCCCGCCGGCACGGCAACCTCGCAGTTGCGCGGTCGGCGGTCACCGAGGCCGATCAGCGGCTGCGCGCCCACGGGATCGTGGCAGATGCCGAGGACGGCCGGTTCGCCGCCGGGCAGGTGCCGCTGCCGCAATGGCACGAGTTCGCGCACTGGTACCTGACGCAGGCGCCTCACGCGGTCCAACGGATCCTCACGGTCGCGTGCTGTCCGGCCATACCCTCGAACAAGATCCGGCGCGGATTCGTTGACGGCGTACGCATGCCCCGGGTCATGCGGCTGGAGCCCGGCGACGTGATCATGACGGGCGCGCCGCCGGGGGTGGGGCCGGTCCAGGAAGCCGCATGTCGAGCGGCACGAGCAGGTGCGGGTCCGCGCGACCGTCCCGTACCTGAGGACCGTCCGCGAACTGAAGCGCGGCAGCGTGGGCGGACCCATTGACGCCCCGAGAAGACTGGCCTAGCTTTAGGTATCTACATACCTAATTTTCTGCATAAATGCGGAAAGGGCGGCGGGCATGACGAACCTGGCTGCGTACCGGCCCTACTGGCACCCGATCGCCATGAGCGAGGAGGTCACGGACAGCCCCCGGCGCTTCACCCTCCTCGACGAGCACCTTGTCGCCTTCCGCGCGGGAGGGCGCGCCGCCGTGCTGAAGGATCTGTGCATCCATCGCGGCAGCGCGCTCTCCCTCGGGCAGGTCGTCGACGGGCGGATCGAGTGCCCGTACCACGGCTGGCAGTACGACGCCGACGGCGCCTGCGTCAAGATCCCCGCGCTTCCCGAGGGCCATTCGATTCCGCGCAAGGCCCGCGCGCAGGCGTACCAGGTCCGCGAGGAGGCGGGCCTGGTCTGGGTCGCGCTCGACGAACCCGTGGCCCCGTTCCCGGAATGGCCGGAGGCATGCCGGTTCGGTGACGACCGGTACCGCTCCCATGTCGTCGCCGCCTACGACTGGACGGTCGGAGCGGGGCGCGCGGTGGAGAACTTCCTCGACGTGGCCCACTTCCCGTTCGTCCACGAGGAGTTGCTCGGGTTCCGGGAGAGCCCGCTGGTGAGCGAGCACGACATCGACCACGACGAGTTCTCGATGCACTACTTCTACTCGACCGTCCAGGCCAAGCCCGAAGGCGGCCGGGAGAAGGTCTCGCTCGAGTACTTCTACCACGTGCCGCTCACCTGCCATCTCAAGCGGCAGGTCCCCGACGGGCGGTGGCTGTGCGTCTCCCTGCTGCCGTGCCCGGTCAGCGCCGGCACCTCCCGGCTCTTCGTGACGTGCGTGCGCGACGCCGACCTCGACCCCGAGTACGACGCCGTGTACAGCCGGTTCCTCGACGACGTGTTCAACCAGGACAAGGCGGTCGTGTCGAGCGTCCGTCCCGAGGAGATCCCCGTCGACCTCCGCGAGGAACTGCATCTGAAGGTCCCGGACGCGGCCGGTCTGCTGCTGCGCCGCTACCTCGGCAGGATCGATGGGGTCGGAACGGTCGCCTGATTCGGGCCGCCCAGTGGGTTGGCCGCCTAATTTCCCGCATGAGGAACAAAAACTCTTCAACCGAGGAATCAGAGTGGTCGTGCGAGGGGCGGGGCGATGCCGAAGGCGGGACGCAGACGGGGCCCGAGCGACGCCCGGGCGCGGCTCGGCGCGCGGCTGGTCCGGTACTTCCTGGACCCGCTCGGCGACGTCCAGGCCCAGGCCCGCTGCTCGGCCCGATCTCGCCGGCGTCGACTGCTGCCTGATCGACCGCGCCGAGGAGGGCGGGAACTACTCGCGCGCTGTGGGCACGCCGCCCCGGTCGCTAGAGATGCTCCGGCAGATCGGGGTCGGCGAGCGGCCGGCCGAGGCGACAACCACGCCCGCCAGATCCGGATCTTCTCCGGCGACCGCGACCGCAACATCGCCACCCTTAGGAGTCCAACACCAAGATCCAGCACAGGGTCAAGGACGCCGTCGGCACGACCGAGCTGCTCAACAGGCTCGCCACCGAGCGCACCGCGTGGAAGGGCACGGCCGCGACCGGGTCCTGCCGCTCCCGGCGCTCCCTCCGGTGAACCGGAGAATGATCTACCGGTTCAGCCGACTGGTCGATCGCTGACCCGGGGCAGGTCGCATGACAGATGCGTGCCCGGCCGACCCGTCCTAGCGTCGTAACGGCCATCGAGTCTACGGAGGACATCCATGAGCGAAGCCGTTGTGGTCACCGGCGCGTCGAGCGGTATCGGCCGTGCCACCGCTCTCCGGCTCGCGGGGGCCGGCTACCACGTCTTCGCGGGGGTGCGGAAGGAGCCCGACGGGGACGCGCTGGTCGGCGCCGCGAACGGGACCCTGACCCCCCTGATCCTCGAGGTCACCGCCGAGGCCGACGTGCAGGCGGCCGCGGCCAGGGTCGGCGAGTCCGGCCTGCCGCTGGCCGGGCTGGTGAACAACGCCGGCATCGGCACCGCCTGGCCGATGGAGGCGATCCCGCTGGACGAGCTGCGGTGGCAGTTCGAGGTCAACGTGTTCGGGCAGCTCGCCATGATCCAGGAGTTCCTGCCGTCGCTGCGCCGCTCGCGCGGGCGCATCATCAACATCGGGACGGTCGGCGACCGGCTGACCATCCCGTTCGGGGCGCCGCTGACCTCGTCCAAGTGGGCGCTCGCGTCCATCACCGAGGCGCTGCGCATGGAGCTGCGCGCGGACGGGATCCAGGTGGTACTGATCGAACCCGCCACGATCCGCACGACGGCCTCCCACAAGGTGCAGGAGCAGGCGGAGCGGGCGCTGGCGCTCATGGGCGACGAGCACCGCGCGAGATACGAGAAGAGCCTGCGGTCCATGGTGGCGAAGGCCCATTCCAGCGAGCAGGCGGGCAGCGATCCCGACGTCGTCGCCCGCGTCGTGCAGCGGGCGCTCACAAGCGCCAGGCCGTCCACCCGGTATCTGGCGGGCAAGGACTCCCGGAAACTGGCGTTCATGGCGCGCTGGCTGCCCGACCGCGCCTTCGACACGGTCCGCGCCAAGCTCTTCGGACTGCCGACCAAAGCGCAGCCCCCGGCCTGACAAGGGAGTGCGCCGCCGGAGGGGACAGGGCGGAGGACACCGGTCCGTGTCCTCCGCCCTGTCGGCTCAGGCGTCGGTCAGCATGAGCCGATCAGAAGGAGCCGATCAGAACGAGTGGGTCAGCTGCTCGGACCGGCGGGTGATCCACTGCCATTCGGTGAACGCGTCGGCGTCGGCCGGGCCGCCGAAGGCGTCGCCGTTGCCCGAGGCGCCCATCCCGCCGAACGGCGCCCACACCTCGTACGCGATCGTCTGGTCGTTGACATGCACCACGCCGCTGCGCAGCCGGTCGGCGACGGCGGCGCCACGGGACTCCGAGCCGCTGCGGACGGCGGCCGTCAGCCCGTACTCGCCCTCGTTGGCCAGGGCGATCGCCTCCTCGTCGGAGTCGACCGCGATCACGGGCGCGACCGGCCCGAAGATCTCCTCGCCGTACGCGGGCATCGCGGCGGTGACCTGGCCCAGCACGGTCGGTTCGAAGAACGGGCCCTCGTGCCCGCCGCCGGTGAGCAGGGCCGCGCCGGCGGCGACGCTCTCGTCCACGATGCGCTGGACGCGGTCGATCTGCACCTGATTGACGATCGGGCCGAGGTTCACCCCCTCCTCGCGCGCCGGGTCCCCGACCCGCAGGCTCCGCGCGCGGGCGGCGAGCTTTCCGGCGTACTCCTCGGCGACCGAACGGTGCACAATGTGCTTGCCCGCCGTCATGCAGACCTGCCCCTGGTGCATGAACGCGGCGAACGCCCCGGCGGACGCGGCCGCGTCGACGTCGGCGTCGTCCAGCACGATGTAGGCGTTGTTGCCGCCGAGTTCGAGCACGCACTTCTTCAGCAGCGGGGCGGCGGCCTCGGCGACCCTGCGTCCCGTCGGGGTGGAGCCGGTGAAGGAGATCAACGCGGTGCCGGGGTCGGTCACAATCGCCTGGCCCACATCGCCGTCACCGGGCACCACCTGCAGGACGCCGGGCGGCAGCCCCGCCTCCTCGAACAGCTTGGCGAGCAGGACACCGCCCGTGACGGGCGTGTGCGGGTTCGGCTTCAGCACGGCGGCGTTCCCGGCGGCGAGGGCCGGGGCCAGCGTCCGCAGCGCCAGCACGAACGGGAAGTTCCACGGCGTGATGATGCCGACGACGCCGCGCGGGACGCGGCGGCCGATGCTCAGCACACCCGGCGCGGCGGGCAGGACCTCGCCGACCGGGCGGGTTGTCGTCGCGGCGGCGTGCAGCAGGTTCTCGCGGCTCTTGAACAGCTCGAACTCCACCTTGGGCCGGATGCCGCCGGTCTCGCGCAGCAGCCAGTCCGCCAGCTCCTCATGGTGCTCGGTGACCAGCCCGGCGGCGCGGATGAACACCTCCCGCCGCCGCGCGGCGGGCATGCCCGCCCAGCGCGGCTGCGCCTCGTTCGCCGCCGCCGTCGCCCGCGCCACGTCGGCGGGGGTGCCCGTCCCGACCTCGGCGAGGGTGTCGCCGCTCGACTTGTCGAGGACGGGCAGGTCGGCGCCGCCGCCCTCGCACCAGCCGCCGCCAACGTAGATCTTCCCCCGCCACGCCGCGGGCTCCAGGAGCCGGGCCCGGTTCTCGGCCGTGATCGTCATGGCGTCCTCCTTGATCTGAATGGGCGAGGCCGCTTCACGCATCGGCCAGGATGTCCCGCAGCGCGGCGAACGCGCGCCTGGCCTTGGCCACGCCGAACTCGGCGACCAGCAGCAGCACCGCGCGGATCTTCTCCTCGCCCGCCCCGCCGTCCAGCGCGAGCCGGACGTGCTCGCGGAACAGGACCTCCAGCTCCCCGTTCAGCACGTCGGTGGCGATGGTGCACAGCGCACGCTCGGCCATCGTCAGGGTCGGCCTCCCCCATCGCTCCTCGAACTGCTCCCGCAGGAACGCGGCGAAGTGCTCGTCCAGCGCCTCCGCGTCCCGCAGATAGTTGTCCGGTACCTTGACCGGCGCCGCGTCGGCCGCGTCCGCGCCGCCCGCATCGGCGCCCGCCCCGCCGGTCGCCGCCTCGATCTCGCGCAGGCGCATCAGCGCCTCGGCCGCCGTGGGATACCCGGCGTATGGTGCCAGATGGCGGACGGCCTCGCGGATCACCTCCAGTTCCACGCCGTTCGACAGCGCCATCGTCACGTGCGCCTGCAACGGGAACTGGAGACCGCGGGAGCACAGGTCGGCCGCCACGAAGACGATCGCCTTCTCCCTCATCGTCAGGTCCGGCAGCCCCCACGCGTACCGCCCCCGCTTCACGGCCATGGCGCCGAAATCGGCGTCCAGAGCGGTGATCTTGTCCTGCGCCGCGAGCTTCACGATCATGAACTCCTTCGGTAGAAGTGCCCCCGGCCGACGCTAATCCCGGACCGTCGACCTGCGAATCTGTCACGCGACCGGTCTTGTGGGACGGTTTGCCGCCCCGTCCGCCCCGTCCGCCCGCCCGCGGACCAGTCGTCCGACAGATTCGCTCGGCGGGCCCCCTGCGTACGATCGTCGGATGGGCGGACGGCTCGTCGGACGGACCGCGGAGCAGTCGGTGATCGAGCGGCTGCTCGCGCGGGCGCGCGGGGGCGGCAGCGGGGCGCTGGTCCTGCGCGGCGACATCGGCATCGGCAAGACGGCGCTGCTCGACCAGACCGCCGACCGGGCGGGCGGCAGCATGCGGGTGCTGCGCGGGGCGGGGTTCGAGTCGGAGGCGGACCTGCCGTTCGCCGGGCTCCACCTGCTGCTGCGCGGAACCCTCGACGCCATCACGGACATGCCCTCCCGGCAGGCTAGGGCGTTGCGCGGCGCTCTCGGCCTGGAGCAGTCCGCCGAGGAGGATCGGCTCCGCGTCGGATCGGCCGTCCTGTCCATGCTGGCGGGGCTCGCGAAGCCGCGCCCCCTCGTCTGCCTGGTGGACGACGCGCAGTGGCTCGACCCCGGCTCGTCCGCCGTGCTCCAGTTCGTCGCCCGCCGCCTCGGCGCCGAGGGCGTGGCACTCGTGTTCGCCGCCCGCGAGGACTACAACGCCTTCCCCGCCGAGGGCCTGCCCGAGCTCCGGCTCGGCGGCCTGGACGACGCGTCCGCCGCGAGGCTGCTGGCGCGCCATTCCCCCGGCCTCGCACCCCGGGCCCGGGAGCGGCTGCTCGACGAGGCGCGCGGCAACCCGCTGGCGCTGCGCGAGCTGCCCGCGCTGCTGACACCAGAGCAGTGCGCCGACGAGCTGCCGATCCGCCACCTCGGCGTCGCGCCGGGCCCGGTGCCGGACCGCGTCCTGCGCGCCTTCCGCGACCCGATCGCGCGGCTGCCAGCCCGGTCCCGGACGCTGCTGCTTGTCGCGGCCGCCGACGACACCGGCGCCCTCGACGTCGTGCTGCGCGCGGCCGACGAACTCGGGGCCGGGATCGCGGACGTGGACACCGCCGAGGCGGCCGGGCTGGTCGACGCGTCGGACGGGCGGATCGCCTTCCGCCACCCGCTCGCCCGCGTCGCCGCCTACCGGCAGGCGCCGATGGCGCGGCGGCTGGCGGTGCATCGCGCGCTCGCCGACGCCCTGCGCGGGCGGCCCGCGGACGTGGACCGCCGCTCCTGGCACCTGGCCGCGGGCACCACCCGTCCGGACGAGGAGACGGCGGCGGCGCTGGAGCTCGGCGCCGAGCACGTGCGGGCGGAGGGCGGGTACGCCGAGGTGTCGGCCCTGTACGAGCGCGCGGCGCGCTTCTCCCCCGACCCGGGCGAGTCCGCGCGGCGGCTGGCCGCGGCGGCGTCCGCGGCGGCGGACGCCGGGCAGTTCGCCCGCGCCACCACGCTCGCGGCCGAGGCCGAGCCGGACGCCGCCGACCCCACGGCGCTGGCGGGGCTGGCTCGCACCCGCGCCATGGTCGCGATGGCCGAGGGGTATCCGGAGAGCGCGCACCGGCTGCTCACCGGCGCGGCCGACGCCGTCGCCGGCCACTCCCCCGACGCCGCCGTCGCGCTGTACTTCGAGGCGCTCATCCCCGCGTGGACGGGCGGCGACTACGCCGCGATGGCCAGCACGGCCCAGCGCGTGTCGGACCTGGACGTCGCAGGCGGGCCGTCCCCGCTGGTCCGGGCGCTGACGGGGATGGGACGGCTGGCCGCCGAGGAGTCGCCGACGGACCTGTCCTGGCTGCGCGAGCTGATCGGGGGCTCGCGCGACAGCACCCGGGTGCAGGCGCTCCAGGACCGCGCCAGGCTCGCCATCTGGGACCTGGTGGTCGGCGACGACACCGCGTCGTACGCGCGGGCCGCGGCGATCGAGCGCGAATGCCGTGCCCGGCGCGCGGACGGGCTGCTGCCGCTCGCGCTCGCGCTGCTGGCCCGCTCCCAGATGTTCCTCGGGATGCACGCCGATGCGCTGGCCAGCGCCAGGGAGGGGCTGCGCGTCGCCCGCCAGACCGGGCAGCGGCAGTACGCGGCCCTCCAGCTCGGCGTGATGATGTACATCGCCGCCGTCGAGGGCGACGAGGAGCGGTGCCTCGTCCTGGCCGAGGAGATCGGGTCCACGCGCGACACCGCCGCGAACGGCCTGCGGTGCGTCTCGCTGAACCTGCTCGACCTCGCGCTCGGCAGGCCGGAGGCGGCGCTGCGCCGCGCGGCGGAGTTCGGCGTGTTCGGCCCGGCGGCGCGCACCGTCATGGTCATGCACCGCCTGCCGGACCTGCTGGAGGCGGCGGTGCGGGCCGGCTGGGACGACTTCGCGCACGCGGCGGCGGAGAGCGTCCGGGTGTGGGCCGCGCAGACCCCGCAGCCGTGGGCGGAGGCGGTCGCGCTGCGCTGCCGGGCGATGCTCGCCTCGGGCGAGGAGAGCGAGCGGCTCTACGAGCGGGCGCTGCGGGCGCATCTGCGCGGCGGCCGGTCGTTCGAGCGCGCCCGGACGGAACTGCTCTACGGCGAGTGGCTACGCCGCGCCCGGCGCCGCGCGGACGCCCGGCGGCGGCTGCGCTCCGCCGCGGAGATCTTCGACCGGCTCGGCGCCCGGCCGTGGGCGGACCGCGCCCGCGCGGAGCTGCGCGCCGCGGGCGAGGGGCAGGCCGCGGCCGGGCACGCCTGCGGCCCGCTCGACCGGCTCACCCCGCAGGAACTGCAGATCGTCCGGCTGGCGGGAAGCGGGCTGAGCAACCGGGAGATCGGCGTGCGGCTCGCCCTGAGCCCGCGGACCATCGGCTATCACCTGTACAAGGCGTATCCGAAGCTCGGCGTGGCGTCCCGCGCGGAGCTGTCCCGGCTCGATCTCGGGGGAACCGCCGACAACTGACACTTGATTTTATGTTGATTCAATATCTAGTATCAGTGTCATGGCTTCGGTTGAGGATGTCGCCCGGCAGCTGCTGGCCAGGGCAGAGGAGGCCGGCGCGGGCCCGTTGAGCGCGCTCGGCCTGGAGGAGCTCGCGGCGCTGCACGGGGTGTCCCGGTCGACGCTGCTGCGCCAGATCGGCAGCCGCCGGCGGCTCGACGCCGCGCTCGCCGAACTCGGCGTCGCGGAGGCGCCGCAGCAGCGCGTCGCCGACCGGGCGGTCGCCGCCGCCGCCGAGCTCATCGCCCTGCGCGGGGTCGGCGGCATGACGCTGGAGGACGTGGCCGCGGCCGCGCAGTGCAGCGTCCAGGCGATCCACGCGCAGATCGGCGGCCGCGACAAGCTGCTGATCGCCGTCTTCGCGCGGTACAGCCCCATGGACCGGATGGCCGCCGTGCTGTCGCGCCCCTCGGACGACCTCGCCGCCGACGCGCAGGCGCTCTACCTCGTCATCCTCGACTCCCTCCACGAGACCCCGGCGATCGCCGCGATGGCGGCGGAGGCGCTGGCGAGCCCGCACAGCCCGCTGGCGCGCTACGTCCGCGAGACGTACGTGGTCAAGGGCGTCGGGCTCATCGCGCGGTGGCTGGACGTTCATGTGCGCCGCGGCGTGGTCCGGCCCCTGCCCCACCGCCTGCTCGTGTCGGTCTTCGGGGGGCCGATCACCGCCGAGGCGCTGTCCAGGGCCGCCGCCGGGGAGCGGCCCAGCGCGGACCAGCGAAGAACCACCGCACGAGAACTCGCCGAGTCCTTCGTGCGGGCCGTCCGTCCATGACCACGATGGGAGAACCCCCAATGCGCACCATAAGCGACAACACCTTCCAGCTCGGCGTGTTCGCGCCGAACGTCTGGGGCGGCCTCACCAAGACGACCTCCGAGAAGCGCTGGGACGCCACCTGGAACAACAACGCCGCCATCACGCGCCTCGCCGACGAGGCCGGGCTGGAGTTCATCCTGCCGCTCGCCCAGTGGGGGATGCTGAAGGGTGCGTCGCCGACCGACGGCCACTCCTACGAGGCCATGTCCTGGGCCGCCGGGATCCTCGCCTCGACCGAGCGGATCACGGTGTTCGCCACCGTGCACACCCCGTTCGTCCACCCCCTGTACGTCGCCAAGCAGGCCATGACCTGCGACCACATCGGCGGGGGCCGGTTCGGCCTGAACATCGTGTCGGGGTCGGCGGCACCCGACTTCCGGATGTTCGGCGTCGAGATGCGCGACCACGACGAGCGCTACGCCTACACCGAGGAGTGGACGACGCTGCTCAAGCGCCTCTGGGAGGAGCCCGAGCCGTTCGACCACCACGGCCGGTTCTTCGACCTCAACGGGGTGTGCGCCCGGCCCGCCCCGTTCGGCGGCGGGCGCCCCATGCTGATCAGCGCGGGCTCGTCTCCGGCGGGCCGCCGGTTCGCCGTCCGGCACGCCGACTCCCTGTTCATGCCGATCCTGACGGCCGACGACCTCGCCGGGCAGATCACCGCCATCCGCGCCGACGCCGGGCGCCCCGTGCCCCTGTACGGCAGCGGCCATCTGATCTGCCGCAAGACCCGGCAGGAGACCGAGGAGTACTACCACCACATCGTCCATGAGAAGGGCGATTGGGAGGCCGCCGAGGAGGTCAGGCGCACCATCTTCGGCAAGGGCCAGAAGTCGATGCCGCCGGAGGTCGCCGACCGCATCCGGGAGCGGATGCTGAGCGGCGGCGGCACCTTCCTCGTCAAGGGCGACCCCGACGACGTCGCGCAGACGTTCAAGCGGTTCAGCGACGCGGGCCTAACCGGCATGGCCGTCGCGATGGTGAACTACCTCGACGACCTGCCCGTCCTGCGCGACGAGGTGCTGCCCCGGCTGGAGCGGCTCGGCCTGCGCGCACCGTTCGCCGGAGCCGGCGATGAGCGTTGACGTCCAGGACTTCAAGGCCGCCCTGTCGCGCTACCTCACCGGCGTCACCGTCGTGACGACCGTGGACGGCGCGGGACGCCGCTGGGGGTTCACCGCCACGTCGTTCAGCTCAGTCTCCCTGGTCCCGCCGCAGATACTCGTCTGCATCGCCCGCTCCGCCCAGTGCTACGAGGCGTTCCTCGACTCCCCCGGGTTCGCCGTGAACGTCCTGAACCGGGGGCAGGAGCAGGTGGCCGAGCGGTTCGCCCAGCGCGGCGGCGACAAATTCGCGGGCCTGCCCTTCGGCACGGGATCGGGCGACCTGCCCGTCCTCGACCACGCGCTGGCCGTCTTCGAATGCGGCACGCGCGACCGCTACCCCGCCGGGGACCACACCATCCTCCTGGGCGAGGTCCACCGCGCGGAGGTCGGCGAAGGCACCCCCACGCTCTACTACAACCGCCAGTTCCGCCCGGCTCTCTGGCCCGATCCCTGACACGGCCGCTGCCTCGTCGACCAGGGCCGCGGTGCGCCCGAGCGTCCCTGTCTCGTGGCTCATCGAGATGGGGACGTCCGCGCCCAGTTCCGCTCGGACGACCGCCGCCGCCTCCAGTGCCGCCCACAGCCGATCGCTGGGGGCCGATCCCAGTGTTCACCGTGTCGCCAGGACCCCGCGCCTGGCGGAAGCGGCGCGGTCCATGCCGCTGGCCTGATCGGTCCAGCCGCTCGGGCGCTACGGCTTGCCGAAGGTGATCGTCCATTGGCCCCGGGCCTGGACGTGCAGGAGTGCCGGGCCGTCGAGCCATCCGTGCGCAACGGAGGCGCCCTTGCCCGACAGCACCCTCTCGTCCTCGTCGAGCCGCTCGGTCAGCGCCGTCAGGGAGAATCCGCGCTTGCCCTGGTGTTCCATGGTGACTGACGTGGGGCCGCCGTGGTAGCGGAAGACGAACGTGCCCCTGGACCCCAACCGACGGGATGCGAACGGCAGGGTGTCCACCGGCTGGAGCCACGCCGACCAGGACCCCACAGCCCTGATCCGCACCTGAACATCCGCTTTCCCGTCCGCCGGCACGGGAACGACGGCGCGAACCGAACCTTCACGGCCCAGCAGCGGCATCGCCGGCTGCACCAGGTCGACCCGCTTGTACGCACGGCCATTGACGCGGACGACAAGCACGGCCGGGCCGCACGAATCGGGCCTGCGCAGCTTGACCAGGGCGTCGCCCAGCCCCGTGGCGCGCTGCGCCTCGTCCAGATCGGGTGGCCACGTATCGAACTGGCCCACATTCTTGGCGGCACGGGAGGGCGCTCGCTTTGCATGCCCCCGTCGTACCGCTGGCCCGCGGGCGCCCCGGCGGTTGGTGACGATCGGGGGCGTACCCTCGTTGATTCTGATCGCGTCCGCGGCGCACACGTCGATCATCCGCGGCGCACCCTCAGGCGGCGTCCAGCGGACCCGAGCGGTGGAGGGGCCATGCCGGTCGTCGAAGAAGCACAACGGTCGGGGCGGCGGAGGCACCTCCCCCGCCAGCCGAGCGTCGACTCCGGCCAAGGCGAGGCGGCCGACGTCCAGCGCCCACAACGCTCCAGCCGCGGTCGCGCGGTCGCGGGCACCGTCGATCTCCCGCTTGGCCTGCTCGTAAGCGTCCAGAGCCCGCTCGTAGTCAGCCAGCACCGCAGCGTCGGTACCGTGCTCCTGCGGGACGAATGAGTGCCGTGCGAGGGCCTCGCCGAAATCGGTGATCTCCGCGTGGATCGACTCCAGGTCGTCCGTGCGCCGCCGGAACAGCCGCCCCAGTGCCTTCACCCGTCCACCCTTCCGACCTCGTCCAGACTCGTCGCCAGCACTCGTGTCAGCAGTTCCCCGCGTACCTTTACCACGCCCCGGAGGCTCGTTCGCGTGGACGATCAGTCCGACGGGTAGGGGGCTGGGGTCTGGGGGCTGCGAAGCCGCGCTTCGCACTCGCCCAGCCCGTCCAGTACCCCAGTTGAACCCATGCGCGAAGATGCTGCACATGGGCCGGTGACAGTCGCATTCCCGCCTTCGAGGACGCGCCATGGCACCATGGCGAGGCATGCGGCGCGAATGCGGCGCCTCTAGGAGGGTGGGGCGCGTCACGCATCTGTCGGACGACCTGCCTCGGAAGATGAGCGGGCCTGCCCAGGGGCGGCCCGCCGCCGTGGCGGGGAAGGAAGGGTCACCGACCCGGCCGGATCGCACCGGGGAGAGGTCTTGCGGCCGACCAGTTCGATCCAGCCTTCGTGCTCGGCGATGAGCACGGCGTCGAGCTGCGTCTTCGCATCGAGCTTCCGCATGATCGCCGAGATGTGGTTGCGGACGGTTCCGACCGAGAGGACGAGTTCCGTGGCGATCTCCTTGGCGTGCACTCCCCGCGCCATCAGAGCCAGGACCTCGTGTTCCCGCGCGGTGAGCGGGCCGGTGGCCGGGCCCCCGGCCAGGCGCTCCAGTACCGGGTCGAGGTACGGCACGCCTGTGGCGACGGTCCGGACGGCGATGACGAGATCGGCCGCGTTCGCACTCATCGGCAGCAGCCCCTCGATCCCGGCGTCCATCGCCCGGCGGACCGCACCGCCGGTGGCCCCGGTCGCGACGACGACGACCTTGCAGTCGAGGGCGGCCGCCTTGAGGCGGCGGAGGGCTGCGACGACGCGCACGTCCAGTACTCCCACCAGTCCGAGGACGACGACCGCCGGACGGTGGTGGAGGGCCGCGGTGCACAGGGGCCGTTCCGTGATGGGGGCGACGACCACGTCGAACCCGCCGGCGGCGTTGAATATGGCGGAGAGTCCGTCCAGGAGCAACGGGCGGCTCCCGGCCAGAAGCAGCCTCGTGGCGTCCGCCCGGTACGGGAGCCCCGCCGCGAGAGGCCGATGAGGCGCGGTGACCTCGATGCCGTGCGCGAACCCGACCGAGGTACCAGAATGTGCCGGTGCGGTCGGCGGAACCGGGGAGACGGCCTCAGTACGTGAACCCATGAAACGTCCAATCTGGCCACGGCGAGCCGGACGGCAGGCGGCATGGCAAGGACGAGGCCGCCGCTGACGGGATTGGAAGATGCCTGGAAGTGCTGGAGGGCCGGGACAGGAGAGCCGCACTCGTCGCCTTGCGCATCGCCCGACGGTCACCCTCCCGCCAATAAAGGGCTTTCTTCTACCACCGCAGTATAAAGGGCACCTAGAACATGCCCTCTTTTGCATCTGAAGTGATAGAAATTGTCCGTGATATCCTCCGCTCCGAGCGGCCGCGGGACCGGCCGGGGATGTCGAAAGGCACTGATTCACGGGAGGACTGCATGCGGGCGGACGCGCTGCGCAATCGCGATCGGATTCTGCGGGCCGCGCGCGATGCCCTCCTGAAGCGAGGGCCGGCCGCTTCGATGGAGGAGATCGCACGGCGTGCCGGCGTCGGAATCGCGACCGTCTACCGCCACTTCCCCAGCCGCGGAGACCTCGTCCGGGCCCAGGTCGTCGCCGCGTTCAACGAACTCCACGACATCGCACGGGCGAGCACCCGGGAGGAGGACGAGCCGTTCGAGGCCCTCCGGCGATTCATGCACGGCGCGCTCGACATCGAACTCTGGGCGATTCTGCCGATCATGTCCGGTTGGCTGACGATCGAGGAGATCCTTGCGGAGAACGGCGACGACCCGGTCGACCCCATCCAGGAATTGATGACCAGAGCGCGAACGGACGGTTCGCTGCGCGGGGACGTTGTCCTGGGGGACATCGTGTTCGCCATCACGCGGCTGTCCCGCCCGCTGCCCGGCGACATCGTGCCCGAGGACCGTGCCCTCGCCCATCGGCAGCTCGACGTGTACATCGCCGGGCTGCGGCGCTCCGCGGCCGGGGCGGGCGCAGCGCCGCTGCAGGGCCCCGCGATCAACGTCCGCTGGTTCCGGCAGATCCGGCAGCGCTTCACCGCCGTCCAGGCGGGCCACGTTCGCGTGTCCGATGCCAGGCGCGGGTCCCGCCCCGGCCTGGCGGGCACCCGGTGGCGCGGAACGGCCGGCCGATCCGGCGGCGGACCGGCACCGGCCGCACGGGACTGAGTCCGGGACGCCGGCCGGCGTCCCGGACTCATGGCCGGCGGCTACCCCAGGATGGTGTAGCCGGTGAACTCCGTCGAGGCGACCTTCGACATGGCCGGATGATAGGAGCCGGTGCTCGCGTCGTAGTCGCCGACGACCCGGAGTGTTCCCGTGGACCCGACGACCCAGATGTCCGGCTTGCCATTGCCGTTGGCGTCGGGTGCGGTGGTGAGCAGGGGCGCGTTGGAGGTCTGCCAGCCACTGCCGATCGGGAACCGGTGGTCGGCCCCGACATAACCCGGATAACCGGGCGCGTCGGGGTTGATGAGGTCGTACACGTACAGGCCGCCGGCCGTGTCGAAGCGCACGATCATGTCCACCTGGCCGTCGCCGGTGAAGTCGCCGGGCGCGGCCAGGGTGACGTCGTCCAGGCCGGTGTTGTCGCCCGCGGCGAGCAGGACGGGATCCCGGTAGGAGTCGAGCCGGTAGTCAGGCGACCCGTAGTACAGCCACAGCGCCGTGCCGGTGTTGACCAGCAGGTCCGGGAAGCCCTCGGCGTCGACGGTTCCGTCGCCGTCGGCGTCCAGCGGCCCGTCGACGTCGCCGATGGCCAGGATCTGCCTGACTCCTCCCTTCCAGTGGTCGTTCGCGGGATCGTAGACGGTGAGTTCCTGCTTCCCCACGCCCGTGCAGGAGGTGCAGGCGAACCCGGTGCCGTCGTTAGGATGGATCCACAGCCGGTCGGCGTTCAGGGCGGTGTCCCGCCGCAGCGCGAGCAGGTCCTCATAACCGTCGCCGGTCCAGTCCCCGCGGTGGGTGATCTTCGTTCCGTTCCAGCCGTCCGTACTCGCGGCGTCGGCCACCGGGGAGACGGTGCCGTCACCGTTGCCATAGAAGCGGCGCAGTTCACCGGCCGAGTTCGCACCCCAGATGTCGGCTTTTCCGTCGCCGTTCAGGTCACCTGGCTTGTCCGGGACGCGCGGACCGTTGGCGTAGAAGAGATAGGTCAAGGTGTCGGAGACGTTCCCGGCCCGGTCGTGGCTTCTCACGTAGACCCGGTTGGGGCCGGCGACGGTCGGGGTGAGCTTGACCTCCACCGAGCCACCGGCGGACGCGGGGGCCGCCGTGCGGTGCGTGGAGTCCCAGCTCGTCCAGTACTCGTACTTGACGACATCGTCGACACCGCCGTTGGAGACGGCGAAGGTCCCCTCGGTACGGACCGACCCGGTGCCGGCCGGCCAGCCCCCCGAGCCGTCGGGGAACTGCTGGGACGCCACGCCCGGCGGAGAGCTCGGGCGGAGTGGGTCGAAGACGAACCGGCAACCTGCTATGGGCGTCCACGCCGAATACAGCGAACCGTCGCTGATCCGGACTCTCCACGAGAAGTTGCCGTCGGCCACGTCCAGGTGCGGGATGAGCGTCGTCTTTGGAACCTTCACCCTCGCCACCGTCCCGGAGGTCACCGAAACGGTCTGGTCGAAGATGACACCGGCCCCGCTGTCGTAGTGGTCGTACGGCCACAGCGTGAATTGGGCGCTCACCGTGCCTCCGTCAGGATCGGAGGCCTTCGCGGTCAGGTAGATGTCGGTGTTGCCGACCAGGGCGTAGGGAGGAGCGACATGGCAGCCATCGGTGCTGGGCACCGTGTCCAGTTGCGTCGGTGCGTTCGGGACGGTGTTGTACTCCGTGGAGAGGACGGCCGTGGTGGCGTCGAACTTCTTCCATGTGAAGACGTCGTCCTCCTCCAGGTAGTTGGCGCGCATGCCCAGGGTGATGTTGTTCCACTTGTTGGTGACGGCCTTCTTTGCGGCGGCGGTCACGTCGAAGGCAAGGTTGCCGGCCGGGCAGTTGGCGGCGCTCCAGCCCTTGGACTCGACCTTGTAGTCCAGTTGGTCCGCCCACGTCGGCTGCTTGCTCCAACTTGTGGACGAGCTGATCGCTCCGGTGAGCCAGACCTCCACTTTCTTGTCGGTGCATGACCAGGACCAGACGTTCTTGATCCTGAAAGTGGAGCCCTTGATCACCTTGTTGGTGTTCCACAGGTTGTTGGAGTCCATGCGGAAGAAGGAGCGGGCCAGCCCGTTCGTCTCATTCTCATAGCCGATCCGGGCGAGTTTGGATCCGCCGTCCCAGCCGGCGCCGTTCCAGAACGTGGCATCGGGATACTTCTTGTAGGCGATGGTCCATGCTTCGCGCGCACCGGAGACGAACGGGTCGATGTACACCGGGTAGCGGGTGGCTTTGCCCTTGAGTATCTCGGCGTCCGGGGTAAGGGAGAGCTTGCCGCCCCCTGCCTTGAGTCCCATCCTGGCGTTTCGCGCGCCGTACGGCTGTTCGAACTCGTCGGTCCGCGGCGGTCCGGTCCGCTGAGCGCCCGGCGGAGGCGCGGCCACGGTGCTGTCCCACATCAATGGTGTCGGGGAGGCGAAGACCGTCTGACCGGCGGGGTTCTTGGCGCTCATGTTCCCGTGCTCGTCGGCGCCGACCGTGAGCCCGCTCGTCTTGACGCCGAAGGTGATCTCCTTCAACGCCGGGTCGGCAGCCGCTCGCGCGTTCTTCACGACCAGGAGCTGGCCGAAGCCTCCGGAGTTCGCCTGCAGCTTCAGGTCCACGTCTTTCAGCACACCCGGGTAAGTGACGGTGTCGCCCGCCACCACGGGCGCCGGCAGCGGCTTCGGCCAGGTCCAGGACATGGACCGCCCATCCCGGACCACGGTCACCAGCGGACCTGCGCCGCCCCCGGAGAAGCGAACGCCGATCTGTGCGGCCTTGGGCGATAGTGAGCCGTCGCTGTTCTTATGCAGGGTGGTGTCGATCCGCACCAGCTTGCCGCCCTGCCGCACCCACTGCGGCACCACGTAGCTGTCCTGGGTGAACGTGCCGTTCGGATTGGCGAACACCTGTGAGGTCTCGGTCCGCTTCCCCATCACCTCGACCCGCGCACCGCTCTGCCTGGCCTTCGCCAGTGCCGCCGACTCTTCCGCGTTCGTTCCCTGTCGGCCGGTCCCGGACGGCGACAGGGTCTCGGCGGCCGCGTCCACGCGCAGCGGCATGCCGAGCGCTGAGGTCAGAGCCGGGAGAAGTCCTGCGGCAATCCCAAGGGAGAGCGCTGCCGCGATGTTCCTTCGACGTCGCGAAGCGCCTTCCGTCGCGATTCGCACTTTTCTCATACACGTTCCTCTGGAATATTTCAGCCGTAATTTCGAAAAGCATTGAGTCCTGCAGGGACCGCATTTGTAAGGGTGTATACACCGTGCCAGGCCCCGACTCCCGTGGCGTTCGGCCCCCTCATCTGCCAGCCGGAAGGTCTATAGATCGGAGGGGCGAGGTTCTGAATGTGAGGAGGCCTGCGCCACCGGCTGAGCTGTCCGAACTTGGCGTACTCCATCGCGGTCGTGATCTTGAGCGAAGAGATCGTGAAGACCATGTCAACGGCGTTATCCTCGAGCGAGGCGTCGAATCCTTGCTCGTAGATCCTCTCCGATGATCGAACCCCGTACGCGAAGCTCTGAGCGGCGACGCAGGTCGCCCATCCGACGCCGGGAGCTATGCACGAAACCGTCGCCCCCACGGTGACGATCGTGCTCCTGTTCTTCCAGACCCATTTGCCGGCGTTCTCAGCTCCGCGCCCTATTGCCTTACCCGCGTCGGCGCCTATGTCCTTTGCCTTGGCGCCGACCTTCTTGGCCTTGCCCGCGCCACTCTTGATCTTTCCCCAGATTGTGTTGCTCTTCTGCCTCTTCTTGGCCGCGGCGCGCTGCTGCGCCTTTTGCCTTGCCCAGCTTCCGCTATAGCTGACGCTTGTGCCGCCCTTGCTCCAATAAGTGACCGACAGGGACCGCCTGTACACATATCGCCGCCCATTTGAAGGTCTTCCGTAGCTGTAAGTGCTGTGGTGTTTCGTGACGACGTAGCCCCAGCCCCTCTTGCGGCTGTACGTCCAACGGGACTTCTGGCGGCGCTTTCGGTCGTAGTCGGCGTCGCCGCCGCTGAGGTAGCCGCGGTCGGTCGGCCCGATCGGACGTAGTCCGTCGGGGTCCGAGAACGTGACCGGGCTGCCCGCACCGTAGGCGTAGGCGTTCGTCTGGGCGGGATCCTGAGGGTCGATCAGCGGGTCGACGGAGAGGAACGACCCCAGCGCCGGATCGTAGTCGCGGGCGCCCAGATGGGTCAGGCCGGTCGGTTCCTCCACGCCGCCCACGAAGCCGCGGGTGCCGGGCCAGCCGGTGGGCCGCTCGGTGCGGTCCCCTCCGAACGGCAGCTGCCTGCGGCGGATGACGCCCTGGCCGTCGCCGGCCCGGACGGCGGTCAGCGACGTGCCCTGATGGTCGGAGAAGGTGTGGAACAGGCCGGCGGCGGTACGGACCGCGACGGTCCCGCCGCCGTGGGAGTAGTAGCGGGTGAGGCTCTCGGCACCGTTCGAACCGGTCGTCAGCTCGTCGCCCTCCGGAAGGTAGAGGGTCCTCGCTCCGTCGGGGCCGAGGGTGAGCAGCCGCTCGCCGTTCTCGTCGTAGACGTACCTGGTGGTCTTGCCCGCCTCGGTGACGCTCGCGAGCCGGCCTTCGGGGTCCCAGGTCAGGCTCTGCTCCCGGTTCCCGGCCTTGCGGTCCGTCATGTTGCCCGCCACGTCGTAGCCGAAGGCGTCCCGCGTCCCGTCGGCCGCACCGCCCTGGTTGTCCACGGCGGTGACGGCGTGCGGGCGGTCGGCCCCGCCCGCGGGAAGGGTGTAGGTGCGGACGGTGTCCTCGGTCGTGGCGGTGCCGGGGACCGCGTGCCTGGTCTCCTTCTTGCGGTTGCTCACCGCGTCGTACTCGTAGGAGTGCCAGTAGCCCTCTGTGCCGCCCACCACGGAAGCCGAAGGCCCTTCCTCCTGGCAGGCTCCCGCCGTGGTCGTCCATGCCTCTGTGAGCCGCCGCAGCGCGTCCATCTTGAAGCACTGCCTGTCGGTGACCTGGCCGTCGCCCGAGCCGGAGACGGTCGCGATGGAGGTGATGTTCCCCGCGGGGTCGCGGCGGTAGGACGTGTCGTCGACGCGCTGCGGGGCGGTGTCGCGGTCGATGATCTGCTGGACCAGGTCCCCAGTGTGCTCGTCATAGTCCAGCGTTCTGTACGCCTTGGAGCCCAACGATCCGTGCTCGGTGCGTTGTATCCGGCCGTACGAGTCGTACACGGTGCCGCCGACGACGATCGTCTGTCCGGCAGTGGTCCGGCTCGGCAGGCCGCCCTCGCCGTAGACGGTGGTCACCCGCTCGGAGGGCAGCCCGCCGGCCGCCGGGCGCAGCACCCATTCCCGCTGCCCGGTGTAGGTGTTGTAGCCGTAGGAGTAGGCATACGACTCGGTTCCGCCACCGACCGGGATCGTCATGGTGAGAGACGTGGGCTGGTCACGGTCGTTGTAGCCGCCGATGGTGGTCGTGTACGTCTCACCGTGGTCGATGCGGGCGCTCGAGGACAGTTCGCCCTTGAGGAGGGTGTCGTACGTCCAGGTGGCCCGCACGATGGATCCCTGTTTCAGGGCGGTCTTACGTCCGAGGTCGTCGTAGCTGGTCGTCAGCGTCACGCCTCGGGCATCGGTGACGGTGACCGGCTGATCGGTGTCGTCGTAGGTGAAGCGGGCGGTGCCCTTGTCCGGATCCTTCGCGGTGATCTTGCGGCCGCGGGCGTCGTAGGTGTTGGTCCATGTGTTGCCCGCCGGGTCGGTCATCGTGGCGAGTTGGTCGTGCTTCTCATAGCCGTAGGTCGTCTTCTGGGCCGTGCCCGCGGCGGGGTCGGTGTACTGCAGCAGTTCGACGACGCGGTCCCGCGCGTCGGTGACAGTGGTCTGCTTGATTCCGCCCCGGGGCGGAGTCACGGTCACGCGATCGGCGCTGTAGGCGGTCGTCGTGCGCCGTGTTTCCTCCCCGTACTTGCGGCTGATCGCCGCGACCACCTGGCCGAGGCCGTCATGAACGTTCTCGGTCATGTTCGGGATCGTGTTGTCCGACGCCTTGACAAGCGTGCCGGACGGGTTCCCGGAGGTGTAGTAGCCGTTGTAGGTCTTCCACGCGAAACCCCGTGTGTCGTAGAGGGTCTCGCTCACGATCCTGCCGCCGCCGATCGCCGGCACCTGCGACTCCCGCTCGCGCAGCAGCCCGTCATAGATGGTGTAGGCGCTCCGGTAGCTCCCGTCGTGCTGGATCGTCTTGGCCGCGACCACCGTCGGCGATGTCTTGGCCACCGTGTAGGTGTACTGCGCCGACGGCTGGTCGGCGTGGTCGGCCTTGGGCCAGCCCTGCTCCCAGACGCGGACGACCCTGCCGAGCGCGTCGAGTTCGGCGTCGGAACGCCTTCCGTTCGCATCGATCTCTGCCACCGGGGCACCGCGCCGGGGGTCTTCCAGGACGGTGTGCGTGTGGCCGAGCGCGTTGGTCACCGTCGTGCGGGTCGGAGCGGCTCCCGTAGCGGGCGTGTACGCCGTGGTCGTCGTGGTCCCGGATGCGTCGGTGGAGGTCAGTGGCCGCCCGTACCGGTCGTATGTGCTGGTCTCGGTGGTGATGTAGCCCGTGCCTTCGCCGTCCTGCTCGTCCTTGCGGGTGGCGTCGCCCTTGGTCGGGGCCGCGCCGAGCGTGCCGGATCCGTCGTAGTAGGTGCGTTCGACGGAGATCAGATCCCGCGGCAGGTCCGGGTCGTCACCGCACCCCTTGGCGACCGTCCGCACCTCGGACACGTAGTCGAGCATGTTCGCCGCCGTGTTCCGCGCATAGGACGTCGTCACGCAGCGTTCGTCGCCGGACGCGGCGAGGTCGCCGCTGTCGGAGACCGCGATGACCTGGCCGATGGAGTCGAAGGTATTGGTGACCTTGGCACGCCGCCAGCCGCCGTCCGCCTTGAGTTCCCTGGTCGTCTCGCTCGCGGTGCCGACCCTGTACGCGACCTGGTCCGGCAGCCCGGGGCGGGCATGGGTCGCCGTGGCGGCCGAACGCCAGGGTGTGGACGCGGCCGCGTCGACGATCCGGCCGCCGTCCTTGTCGTAGGTCGCCTCCTCGCGGGTCATCCCCGCGAACGCCTCGTGGTCGGCGGCCGTGTTGCCTTCCCCGTCGGCGACCTGGGCGCCATCAATCCCGCGGAAGTAGCGGTGCTCGGTGAGAGTCCTGGCGTCGGAACCCGCACCCACGCGCTCCTGGACTCTGCCGTAGCCGCGCCGCTTGTTGTAGGTGCGCTCCTCGCTCTTCGTGAGCTCGTCGTCGTCCTTCCCCCAGGACAAGCCGTCGAGGTAGGAGAACGACGTGGTCTTCACCGGGGCGCCGCCCACGTTGTCGGACTCCAGCACCTCCTTGACCTCATAGGAGTGGAACCAGTCCTGGTAGGGCTTGTAGTCGGGGGCAGGGGCGTCCGGCGGTGACCACACCACCGGATAGCAGCGGCGGGTGTTGGTCGACGGCGACGGCAGGTCCGCGGCGGAACAGTCCTCGGCGGAATAGGTGACGCCGACGGTGCTGCCCGTCTCGGTCTCGATCCCGTACACCCGGTAGCGCACCAGCGGCGGTACGGGGTCGGTGACGGCACCGTCGACGCGGTTCTTCAACTGCTGGCCCTGAAAAGTCACCGGCGGCAGCGTGACGGGGGTGGCGGCGCCGTGGCCGGTGCGGGTGATGGACGCCAGCCACAGTGCGGGGTCGGTGCCGTCCCCCGGCGAGGGGAACTGGTGGGTCAGCGCCCAGGAGTCGACCTTCTCGTAGGCGGAGCCGACCAGCACTTTGGTCGTGATCGAAGTCAGCCGTTTGCGCGTCCAGAAGGAGGGTGAGTAGCTGGTGCACGCGGCGGCTGTCGTGCAGTACTGGTCGAACGGCACGTCCGGCCAGTTCGCGGCGTGGGCCTTGTCGAAGGTGCCGCAGTCGGTGAGGCAGCGCTCGGAGACGCCGAACTCGGCCACCGCCGCCGCCCCGTTCGCCGCGTACACCGCGTCGGACCGCAGCCCGTAATCGATCCGCTTGAGGTAGCCGCCGCGCACGTACGTGGTGTCGGTGCCCTTCCCGGTGTCCGCGTTGACGTTCAAGCCGTAGCGGTTGGTCTCCTTCTCCCAGAAGTAGGCCATCGCGTTGCCGCTCGGGTCCTCGACGTAGTCGAGGTTCCACCGCCATGCCTGCTGGCACCACGATGCCGCGAAGGTGGCCGCATGGCAGGGCTCACCCGACTGGTTGCCGAAGACCGGGGCCGTCCAGGTGGAGCCGGTCTCCTCCTTGCCGCTCGCCCAGCCGGGCAGCCGGTTGTAGCCGAAGTAGAAGCGCGTGCCGTCCGGCGTGGTCAGCCGCCAGTACTCGCCATTGTCGTCCCCGTTTCCCCGCTGCGTGTCGGCCAGCTTCTCGACCTTGGTGCCGTCGTCGTCCTTGAGACGCCACTGCTTCGTGGCGTCGTCCCTGACCAGTTCCTGGGTCGAGCCGTTCAAGGTGACCGTGGCGTTGTCGGTCTTCCAGCACTGGTCGCCGACCTTGAGCGCCGAGTTGTTGCCGTCGGTCTTGTCGTCGTCGCAGGCCACGTACTGGCGGGTGATCGAGCCGGCCTCCATGGACCAGCCGTCACCGATCCAGTTGGCCTGGTTGTTCGTCGACGCCGTCCGGCCGTCCACCGACTGCGAGGAGTACGACAGGTTCAACTCCGGGTCCAACTCGCTGGGCACTTCGGGGAAGGCCAGGTCGTAGGACCAGGTGAACGCGCCCGTGGAGCCACCGGCGGTCCAGCCTCCGGAGGCGCTCGGCGTCGTCGCCGTGAAGTCGCCGGTCGCACCGGACGCCGCGGACGTGACCGCGAGGAGTACCGTGCCCTCCTCGGCCGCGAACCCGGTCACCGCCGAGCGGGTTCCGGTCACCGGCGCCGCGGCCCTCTCTCCCCTGGCCGGTTTCGGCTCCACTTTCGCGAGTCGCACGGCGGCCGAGAGGGTGCCGGCCTTGGGATCATTGGCCGCCCGGATCAGGGTGCCCGTCCCGCAGCCCTTGGTGCCGGGAGTGGTCAGAGCGCAGGCGGGCAGCTGGCGGAGGTTCAAGCGCGACGCCCAGTCGCCCCCATAGAGGTGCCGGAAGCCCCGGTAGTCGAGCTTCAGGCCGACACCTCCCGGGGTGCCGCCCACGCCGCGCACCGCGAGCAGGACCCCCTGGACACCGGCCTTGCGCGCGGCGTCCTGGCCGAGCACCTGCACCTGCGCCCCGGCGGGCCCCGCTTGGGCGGCGGATCCTCGGCCTCCCGCTGCTTTCCCGATCCACACGGGGAGGGAGCCCGCGACCAGTCTGGTCGCCTGCCCGGCGGTGGCCGGAAGCGCTCCCTGCGCGGTGCCGGGCTTGGGCATTGCCGCCGGTCGCGGCCTCTCCCATGCGTTCCCGGCCGCCTGATCGACACGCCGGAGCGGTTTGTGACGTACCTTCTCGACTCGCACGGGCTTCTCGTCGCGCAATTTCGGGAGCGAGAGGTCGTCGGCCGATGCCGTCCCTCCAGCGATAAGACCCACCAAAAGCGCAAAGAAAAGAAGTGTGGAAAATCCGCGCAGCCGTCGTGCCCGCCGCGAAACTCCGACGATTCTGTCCAGCATCGACCTCTCCCAGGGGAAGCAGCCGCAGGCCCCACCGGGGCCTGGCATCCGGAAACGTATCCGACGCCTTTGGGACAGGGCCATGGCCCGCACCCGTGAAGAACTCACGTCTTCCGCGGGGATTCCACGCACAGCATCGCGATGACCCGGCAGGCGTTCGTTCGTCCGCGCGGCATGGCCCGCTTCCCCACGGCAGCGGACCGGCCGCCTGTCGCACGGCACCGCGTGCGGCAGGCGGCCAGGAGCCGGCGTCCGGTCGGTTACCCGATCGTCACCGTCGCGTTGGAGGTCAGGATCCTGTGGTCGGAGCAGGGCCGGTCACGGTATGCGCCGCAGAAGTCGCCGATCGGATGCGCGTCGGCGTCGTAGGAGATGAGCCGGTCGGCGTTGGCGAATGTCAGGTCGAGTTTCCAGTACTGGCCGCAGGAGTAGTCCGAGATACTTCCCTCCTCGGTGGTCGCCTCCCCCCAGCCGGGGCACTCCTGGGCCTGGTCGTCCAACTCGTGATAGGAGCCGTAGTTGTTAGGGTTACTGGGAGTGTCGACGGCGGGAGAATACCATTTGTTCAACACGGAGGCATTCGGGAAGAGATTGAAGTCTCCGGCGATGATGACGGTGTCACCGTCGGTGCGGAATCCCTCGAGGACGTTGTGCACGTAATCAGCTTGCGGGCCCTTGTACTCCGTCACGATACTGAGATGGGTCGTGCAGAACTTCACCGACGGCTGAGATTTGGGGGGTACACACGTCAACTTGCGTTCCTTGTCCGTCCCGTCGTAGGGCAGGGTGTAGCGCATCGAAACACCCAGCGCATGGCGACTGAAGATCGCCATGCCGTACGCCGTACCGGCACAGAGACCACTAGGCCGCATTGTCTCGAAGCGGGCGAAGTTAGTGGGGTCCTCCGGCCACCCTATCCCGCGCAGTTCCTCGATCAGCGCTCGGTACTGGCTGTAGCACATCTCGTTGACCGACACGAAGTCTGGATTGCGACCGCCGATGGATCCGCGCATGGCCTCGATGATGCCCGTGTTGGTAAGGCCCTTGTGAATGGCATGGCCGGCGATGTTCCAGTGCCATATCTTGTAGTTCGCCGTTGTGGACGCGAACACAGAGTGCGGCGTCAGCATCATCATGGCCGTGATTATGAGCACTACGGCCGTGGCCTGAAACCGGCGCATGCCACCTCCCGAAGCGGGCGTACAAGACGGTTCAGTATGCAAGCAGGCGGTCGCGCGATGTCAAGGAGTCTTCACTCGCGCACGGACCGATCGTGCCACGAAAGAGCATCGACATGACGCCTTATCGAGTATCGGTAGACGCCTTCCCAAGCGCCGAAAAAGCGGCACCTCCGCAGGTCACGGCATCCTGATCGTTTCGGGCGGCATCGGCGCTCTGGACTCCCCGTATGCGCGGGAGTTCGTCATGGAACGAGCCTGGACCGCCGCCGCGCCCCGGGCGAGCCCCATGGCTCGGGATCCGTCCAGAGGCGCCGGTACCCGCCCGTCGCGGCACCCGCGCTGACGTACCCGCCGTGCCGGTTCAGTGCGGCGACCCCGCCTGGGTCGAAGACGGGCAGGTGGGTCACCAGCATGAGCACGGCGACGGCGAGCACGATCGCGGGCGTCCGGGCCAGGCGACCCGGGAGGCAAACCCCAAGGCCCGCAGACGCACTCCCTACAGGACCGGCTCCCTGGACTGGCCTAAGCCGGAAAGGCCGGGAGAACGTGCCGAGCGGAAGTCGATTCTGGTCGACCATCTCTCCGACCGTGTTGCCGACGAACAGCGTGCCGCAGAAAGGCTCGACGCCCATCCCGCAACTTGGAACCGGTAGTGTCGGCCCTCGAATGTCGAGTCGTTGTGCTCGACGTACGTCCACTCCACACGCGAGCGGTCGGCCGTCGAACTTCATGGTCCATTCCTCTGTTGGGACGGGGATCCGGAGTCAGCCGGGCCGCAGGCCAGGGCCGGGGAGGAATCGGCCGGTGCGCCCGTCGGCGGGTTCGCCGTTCTCGGCGACGACCTCGCCGCGCAAGTAGGTGCGGACGACGCGGCCGGTGAGCGTCCGGCCGGCGTAGGGCGTCCAGCCGGCCTTGGAGTGGACGCCGGCGTCGCGGACGGTCCACTCACGGGACGGGTCGACCAGGGCTATGTCGGCGTCGAATCCCGGTGCGATGCGGCCCTTCCGGGGCCACAGCCCGTACAGCCGGGCCGGGACCTCCGCGTACAGTCGCGCGACGTCCTCGTAAGCGATCATCTGCCGGGCGGCCGCGTCGAGGAGCACGGGCATCGTGGTGTCCAGCCCCGGGAGCCCGAAGTGGACGTCCCAGATGCCGCCGGAGGTCTTCTGCTCCCGTGTCGAGGGAGCGTGGTCGGATGAGACATGGGTGAGCAGGCCGTCACGGAGTAGCCGCCACATCTCCCGCTCGTCGGCGTCGTGCCGGGCACGGGCCGGCGGCGTGAACTTGCGGAACGGGCCGTGCTCCAGGACCTCGTCCTCACGGAGCAGCATGTACTGGGGACAGGTCTCGGTGAACAGGCGGGCGCCGCACTCGCGTTCCCGATGCAGGTACTCGGCGACCTCGGGATGGCTCACGTGAGCGACGGCCGCCCGCGCCCCGGCCTTCCGCACGAGCACTCCCGCGACCATCGCGGCGACGACCTCGGCCTCGCGGTTTCGCCACTGCGGGATGAGTCCGCCGTCACCGCGGCCTTCGTCCCGCAGGACGGCGCCGGCGGATTCGGTCAGCGACTCGTCCTCGCAATGCAGCAGACTCACGGCGCCGGCGGCGGAGCTGGCGCGCAGATGCCGCCACAGGGCGGCTGCGTCATGACCGGGCACGCCGTGGGTGGTGCAGGTGAATACCTTGAAGAACGCCGTGCCCGCCTCCCACAGCGGCGCGACCTCCTGCTCCGCGCCCGGCCAGGCGTGCGCGGCGAGAGCGAAGTCCACGTTGGAGCGCCCGCCAAGATGGTCGATCTTCGCCCGGAGGTCCCGGCATGTCCGGACGGGGTTCCCGTGCGCGTGCTCGATGACGGTCGTCGTCCCGGCCGCCGCCGCGGCGCGGGTACCGTGCGGGAAGTCCTCCCGGTCAGTGGCGCCGGGGTCCATGAGATGGACGTGGGTGTCGACGCCTCCGGGAAGCAGGAGCAGCCCGGAGGCGTCGACCGTCCGCTGCGCCGACAGTCCGCCGTTGCTCAGTCCGACGATCCGGCCGTCGCTCACGGCGACGTCGGCGCGGCGGCGGCCCGCGGAGGTGACGACGGTGCCGCCGGCGATCACAAGGTCGAGAAAGGTCACGGAAGCCCTCAGACCCGGTACTCGTCGACGGCGGAAGCATCCAGCCGAATCCCGAAGCCGGGTGTGTCGGACAGCTCGATGTGGCCGTCCACCATCCGCACCGGCTCCTCCATGATCGGCTGCCACCAGGGCTGGTACTCCTGCCACACCGCGTTCGGCACGGCGCAGGCGAGATGCGCCGAGTGCTCCATGAACAGGTGCGGGGTGACGGGCAGCCCGAACGCCTCGCAGACGTGCGCGGCCTTCATCCACTCGGTGACGCCGCCCATGCGCATCAGGTCGGGCATCACGTAGTCGGCGGCCCGGGTGCGGGCGAGCGACAGCAGCTCGTCCTTGAAGTAGTTCGATTCGCCCGTGCACAGCGGCATCGGGATCTTCGCGGCGACGACCGCGTAGTCCTCGACCTGGCCGTGCGGAATGGGCTCCTCCAGCCAGAAGACGTCGTGCTCCTCGAACAGCCGGGCCATGCGGAGGGTCTGCTTGAGGTCCCACGCCTGGTTGGCGTCGATCATGAGTTTCACGTCCGGGCCGATGGCCTCGCGCACCGAACGGACGCGCAGGACGTCCTCGCGCGGGTCGGGCAGCCCGGCCCGCATCTTGACGGCCGTGAAGCCCTGGTCGACCAGGTCCCGCGCCTCCGCGGCGAGCTCGTCCACTGTCCGGTCGAGCCAGAGGCCCTGGCTCGCGTAAGCCTCGATGCGTGTACGGGACCCGCCGAGGAGCTTGTGCACGGGGAGTCCTGCCACCTGTCCGGCGATGTCCCAGCAGGCGGTGTCCAGTGTGGACATCGCCAGGGCGGCGACGCCCCTGCGGCCGATGAACCCGGATGCGTTCGACATCCGCCGCCAGTGGGACTCCATGGCGAGGGCGTCCTCGCCGACGAGGGACTTGGCGAGGTCCTCGATGAAGGCGACGAGGGAGGCGACACGGCCACGGCCGAAGGCGAAGCTCCAGGCCACGCCCTCGTGGCCGTCGCGCGTCCGCACCCGCACCAGGGCCGTGTCGATCGCCGGGATGGGGAACGCCGCGGTGACGAGCGGCCGGTCGAGCGGGATGGACAGGAAGTCCGTGCGGACTTCGGTGACCGTCGTTCCGCGGGTCATGAGGTGCTCCTCTCCTGGGCTGGGCGGCGCCGCCGGAAGGGGCGCGTGAGCGCTGCGAGCAGGCGCTTCAGCAGCGACTGCCCGGCAAGCCCCAGTACGTCGATCGAGTCGTCGACCGGGCGGGCATGCCTCCCGCCGCCCGCGCCCGCCGGGGATGCCGTCGTCTGCGCCGCCGCAGCGGCCCTCGGGTCCGCCACCGGGCGTTCGGCGGTGAGCTGCTCGGCCAGCGCGTCCGCGAACTGGCCGATGATCTTGTTGCCGACATCGGTGATGACGCCGCGTCCGAGCTGCGCGGGTTTCCCGGTGATGTCCAGGTCGGTGTGCACCTGGACCCGGGTGATCCCGTTCTCGCCGGCGAGCCGGACGGTGACCGCCGCTGCGGCGGTGCCGGCGCCGCGGGCGTCCTTGCCCTTGGCCGTGAGCGTCGCCGTGCGCGTCGCGGCGTCCCGGGACGTGAACTCCGCCCGGCCCTTGTAGGTGAGGGTCACGGGCCCGACCTTCGCCTTGACCCGGCCGGTGAAGACGTCGCCGTCCACCGATTCGAGCGTCGCGCCCGGCATACAGGGCGCGACCCGCTCGACGTCGAGGAGGACGGCCCACGCCTCATCCACCGCGACCGGGACTGTGAAGGTGTTCTCAATCCGCATGTCAGCCTCCGTGACCGGCAGCGGCGGTACCCGCCAGCCAGCGATAGGTCAGCAGGACGTTCAGCCTGTGGTTCGACCGCACGAGCGCTGCGAACCGGTCGTTCTCCTCGGCGGCGGCGTCCGGGACGACCTCCGACAGCGGCAGCGGGTCGTCCAGCAGGACCTCGTCGAGAGCCTTCTCGACGCTCGCGCCCTCGTCCCGCAGCCGGGAGACCGATGCGGCGACCTGGTGCAGGTAGTGCAGGTGCCAGGCGATACCAGGCTCGGCGGCGGCGAGCGGCCCGTGCCCGGGGACGAGCGTGTCGACCCGGATGGTCGCCTTCAGCGCCTGGATGGAGCGCGCATAGCCGACCGGATCGCCGGCCAGCAGCATCGGCGGGATGCCGTGGTGGCGGAGGAAGTTGCCGACCCAGGCCACCTTGGCGTCCGGGACGTGGACGACGGTGTCGCCTGATCCATTGCCGGGCCCGAAATGCCACAGATGGACAACGCGCCCACCGAGGTCGATCTCGCAGAAGCGGTCGAAGACCAGGTCGGGCTGCCGCCAGGTGACGACCTCGTCCAGGCCTTCGTCGCCGTACATGCTGCTGAGCCGCAGAGCCTTCTCGTGCTCCAGCGAGATCGTCGCCATCGACGCCTTGTTCAGCCGGGAGGAGACCAGCGCGACGTCGTCGCCGAACGCGGCGTTCCCGAACGTGTGGTCTCCGTGGAAGGTGGTGTTGGCCAAGTACCGGACGGGTTTGTCGGTGAGATCGGCGACGACCTCTTGCAGGTAGCGGCCGACGCCCGGGGTGATGCCTGAGTCGATCACCATCGCGGCGCGGTCGCCGACGATCAGCCCGTTGTTGTCCTTGGGAATCTGGTTGGCCATCAGCGCGTACACGCCATCGGCGAGTTCGGTCGGCTGCAACCTCAGCCCGCGCGGGCTGAGGTTCGGGGGGACGAAGTCCTCCTGTCGTTCGCTCATCTCATGAATCACGGGCAACGGCCAGCAGACCACTTCGCTGTCCTTTCTCCTGGACGCACCTTCCCGCACGCCGGGAAGTGTGTTCTTATTTAGGTATCGATATACGTAAACGCTAGCCTGGTGCTGTCGCGGCCGTCAAGGCCGGTCCAGGACCCGGCCCACAGGAGGTGGCCCGCATGATCCCCACTGCGACGAGGAACAGAGTCCATGTGCTCGCACTCGGCGGAACGATCGCGATGACCTCGCCCGGCGACGGGCACGGCGTACGGCCTGCTCTCGACGCACGTGCCCTGGTGGCCTCCGCGCCCGAGATCTCCGCCGTCGCCGAGGTGGGCTTCGACGCCTTCCGCCCGGTGCCGGGCGCGCATCTGCGGCTCAGCGACATGCAGGCGGTCGCCGCGCGGATCGATGACCTGCTGGACGGCGGCGTGAACGGGGTGGTCGTCGTCCAGGGCACCGACACGCTGGAGGAGACCGCATTCGCCCTGGACCTGCTGTGCGGATCCGATCGCCCGATCGTGGTCACGGGCGCCATGCGCAACCCGACGATGCCCGGCGCGGATGGCCCGGCGAACCTGCTCGGCGCCGTCCGGGTCGCCGCGAGCTCGACGGCGTCCGGTCTCGGCACCCTGGTGGCGATGAACGATGAGATCCACGCGGCGCGCTTCGTGCGCAAGGGGCACACGTCGCGGCCGTCGGCGTTCGGTTGTGCCGGAGTCGGGCCGATCGGGTGGATCGCCGAGGAACGCGTCCGCATTCCGCTGCGCGTGGGGCACCGCGTGCGCGTCGTCCCACTGCCCGGTGCGCAGCCGCCGCCGGTGGCGCTCGTCAGCGTCGCGCTCGGCGACGACGGCCGCGTCCTCGACCGACTGGTCGACCTCGGCTACGCGGGCGTCGTGCTGGCCGCGTTCGGCGCGGGGCACCTGCCGGAGCGGATGGTCGACGCCGCGGCCCGCCTCGCCGACGCGATGCCGGTCGTCCTGACCTCCCGGACCGGAGCCGGAGAGGGGCTCCGCGGTACCTACGACTTCCCGGGCTCGGAGATCGACCTGCTGTCCAAGGGGTTGCTCAGTGGGGGCGCCCTCGACCCCTACAAGATGCGCGTCCTGCTCTCGCTCGCCCTCTCGGCCGGCTGGGACCCCGGGCGGATCGCCGACGCGATCGAGCAACTCTCGGGCTGACCGTTGCGCCGACCTGGGCATTTATGTACCGTGATACAGAAGAAGATACTTATGAGGAGAAGTGAGTGATGGAGCGCTGGATGGCTGAGGACGATCCTGTGACGTGCGCACTCGACGTCAACGGCCGTGCGGAGACGGTCAGCGTCCCGCCGCGGCGAACTCTGGCCGACGCCCTGCGCGACCACGGACTCACCGGAACGCGTCTCGGCTGCGAGCACGGGGTCTGCGGGGCCTGCACGGTGCTGATGGACGGCCGTCCCGTCCGGTCGTGCCTGGCGCTGGCGGTACAGGCGGAAGGCTCGCGGATCGAGACGATCGAGGGGGACGCGCCGGAACTCGGCGCGCTGCGCCAGGCCTTCGACACCGGCGGCGCGCTCCAGTGCGGCTTCTGCACTCCCGGTTTCCTGATGCTGGCGGCGGGACTGCTGCGCGACGAGCCGGGCGCGTCCCCCGAACGGGTGCGCGAGGTGATCAGCTCCAACCTGTGCCGCTGCACCGGCGGTGTGCCGATCGTGAACGCCGTCCTCGCCGCCCAGCGGGAACTGGCTGCCCGGCCGTCCACGGGAAGCGCGTCGTGAAGCCGCCACCGTTCGCCTACGCGCGTCCCGCGACGCTGGACGAGGCACTCGACATGATCATTGAGGGCGGCGACGAGGCGAAGTTCCTCGCCGGCGGGCAGAGCCTCCTGCCACTGCTGTCCTACCGGCTCGCCCGGCCCACCCACCTGGTGGACATCGGCCGCCTCCCCGGCCTGGACCGCATCGACCGGACAGGCGGCGGCCTCGCGCTCGGCGGGCTCGTCCGCCACGCCCAACTGGAAGGCGCGGCCGAACTGGCCGGGCCGTGGCGGGCGATCCGCGAGGCGGCCGCGCAGATCGGCCACCTTCCGATCAGGGAGCGCGGAACGATCGGCGGCAGCATCGCGCACGCCGATCCGTCCGCCGAGCTGCCGGTCGTGGCCACCGCGCTCGACGCGGCGTTCGTGCTGCGCTCGGCCGCCGGTACCCGGACCGTCCCGGCGGCGGGATTCTTCACCGGGCCGTTCATGACGGTCATCGAACCGGCCGAGGCGCTGGTGAGCATCGACTTCCCCACCCCGCCGCTGGGACTGCGCAGCGCCTTCGAGGAGTTCACGGCCCGCTCCGGCGACTTCGCGCTCGCCTCAGCCGCGGTCGCCATCGCGACCGGGGAGGACGGCATAGTGCGACAGGTCCGCATCGTGCTGGGTTCGGTCGGGCCGCTCCCGCTCAGAGCGCTCGATGCCGAGGCTTCCCTCGACGGCGTGGCACTGACCCCGGAGGCGGCCAAGCTGGCCGCCCGCGTGGCCGCGGCGGAGACCCACCCGGGGGAAGACGCGTTCGCCGGACCGGAATTTCGCCGTGAGCTCGTCGAGACAGTCGTCGTGCGGGCTCTCACGCGGCTGATGGACCAAGGAGGCAGGCCATGACCGGCATCATCGGCAGCGACGTGCGGAGAACGGCCAACGCGGCGCTCCTCGCCGGCACAGCGCAGTACGTGGCCGACCTTCACCGCGAGGGCGAGGTCCACGTCCGTGTCGTGCGCAGCCCCGTGGCGCACGCGCGGATCACCGGGATCGACGTGACCGAGGCCGCCGGACATCCGGGCGTGGTGACCGTGCTCACCGCCGATGACCTGCCGGACGTCCGGATCCCCATCCGGCTGCCGATGTTCGAGACCCCCGAAGCCAACCGCTTCCTGCAGCCGCCACTCGCGCGCGGGGTCGTCCGGTACGTCGGCGAGCCGATCGCCGCGGTCGTCGCGACCGACCCCTACATCGCCGAGGACGCGGCCGAACTGGTCGACGTCGACCTGGACGAACTGGACCCCGTCACCGACCTCACGGAGGCGCTGACGGCCGAGCCGATCCACCCCGAAGCGGGGACGAACGTAGTCAACACCGTGCCGCTCCGGCACGGCGACGTCGACGCCGCGTTCGACGCCGCCGACATCGTCGTCCGGGAGCGGTTCCGGATGCACCGGCACACCGCGGTGCCGATGGAGACCCGGGGGCTTCTCGCGGAGGTCGACGAGGTCACCGGGCGCCTCACGCTGTGGGGCGGCGCCAAGGTCAAGCACTCGGTCCGGCAGGCCCTGGCGCGGATGCTCGGCATCGAAGCCGAGCGGATCCGGGTCGCGGAGGTGAACGTCGGCGGCGGCTTCGGCGTGCGGGGCGAGGCCTACCCCGAGGACTTCCTGGTCGCCCATCTCGCGCTCCGCCTGCGCCGCCCGGTGAAATGGGTCGAGGACCGCGCCGAGCACTTCGTCGCCACCAACCACGCGCGCGAGCAGGAGCACGAGCTCGAGATCGCCGCGACGTCGGACGGCCGGCTCCTCGCCTTCCGCGACCGGGCCTGGGCCGACCACGGCGGCTACGTCCGGTCGCAGGGCATCCTGCCCGAACTGCTGCCCGCACAGCAGGTCGCCGGCCCCTACCGGTGGGAGGCGTTCTCCGTCGAATCGACCGGCGTCATCACCAACCGCACACCGGTCGGCACCTACCGGGGGCCTGGCATGACCGAGGTGACGTTCGCCCGGGAGCGGTTGCTCGACATGCTCGCCGGCCGTGTCGGGCTGGACCCTGCCGAGCTGCGGCGGCGTAACCTGATCCCGGCCGCGGCGATGCCTTTCACGTTCGCCATGGGCGAAGGATCCGCCGTCCCCGCCATCGTCTACGAGAGCGGAGACTATCCGGCAGCGCTCGACACCCTGCTGGACGCCGCCGACTATGCCCGCCTCAGGCGCGAGGTCACCGCCCGCAGAGCCGCCGGGGAGTGCGTGGGCCTCGGCCTCGCCGTCTACATCGAGATCGGAGCGATCGGACCGTTCGAGGAGGCACGTGTCGTTCCGGGCCCCGCCGGGGGGTTCACCGTCCACATCGGGGCGGGCTCCCTCGGGCAGGGCATCGAGACGGTGTTCGCACAGATCGTCGCGGATGTCCTGCGCGTCCCCGTGGAAGACGTGCGGGTCGCCTTTTCCGACACCGATGATGTGCCCATGGGCTTCGGAGCCTTCGCGAGCCGATCGACGCCGGTCGCGGGGAACGCCGCCCTGCTTGCCGCGCGCGACCTGCGCAACAGGGCCGCCGAGGCGCTGGGCGCCGACGCGGACGCCGTCGAGTTCGGGCAGGGCTCCGTGCACGTCGCCGGAGTCTCGCTTCCGGTCGGGAAGGTGGGCGAGGGACGCGGCCGCTTCGACAAGCCCCACCCGACGTTCTCCTTCGGCGGTGCGCTCTCCGTCGTCGCGGTCGACCGCCCCACCGGGCGGGTGCGGGTGCTGCGCCACATCGTCATGCACGACGTCGGACGGGCCATCAACCCGGCCCTGGTACGCGGTCAGCTCGCCGGGGCCGCGTCCCAAGGGATCGGCGGCACGCTCCTGGAGGAACTCCTCTATGACTCGCAGGGGCAGCCGCTGTCCACGACGTTCGGCGACTACCGGATGCCCACGGCGTCCGAGTTGCCGGACATCGAGACGATCTTGATCGAGCACCGCCCGCCCCAGTCCAACCCGCTCGGCGCCAAAGGCGTCGGCGAGTCGGGGATGGTCGCCACCCCGGCGGCGGTGGCCAACGCGGTGGCGGACGCGCTCGGGGAGGACGCGACGGTCACCCGCCTGCCGCTCACCCCCGGCCGGGTCCGCGCGTTGCTCCGCTGACGCGGCCGGTCACCCGCGGCGTGCGGCCGGAGCTCGACGAGGCGCTCGGGCCGCGCGCCGTGGTTCAGTGCCCGGCCGGCTTGGCGAACTCCTCCCCGCGCAGCGGAACGCCCTTGGCCTGCAGCTCGTCCAGCACGGCCAGTCCCTCCTCCGCCCAAGCGATTTCGGCCCGGGCCTTGAGGACCTCGCCCCGAAAGGCGAGCTTGCGGAAGGCGATGATCGCCTCGTGCTCCTCCTCCGGACGCTGCCCCAACCGCCGGCGCAACAGCGACACACGGCGGGCGTCGATGTCGGCCAGTATCTGCTCCCACTCCCGCAGCGCCCGGGTGAAGTGGTGCAGGTGCGCCTCGAGCTGGCTGCGCGCCGCCTCGTACGTCGACTGCTCGAAATGCGCGACCTTCAAGCGGTAGGGGTCCCGATCGGACTGGTAAGGGATCGGCGCCTGCTCCCACCGCTGAAGCTCGGCCAGGCCCGCCTCATTGATCGAGTAGACCCGCTTCTCCGCCCGCTCGCCGCGCGGCACGACCTCGACCGTGACGAGCCCGTCGCGCTCCATCCGGCGCAACTCCGGATAGATCTGGCTGTGCGGCGCGCTCCACACGTACGCAACGCTCCCGTCGAAGTACTTGACCAGCTCGTACCCGGTCATGGGCTGGGCGGTCAGCGTGGCGAGAAGGGCGTGGCGCAGCGACATCGACGTCCCCGTTAGTGAAATGGACAGTTATCCATAACGGTATCAAGTTACTCATCGGCTCGGCCGTCGGCCGCCGGACGACATTTCGAGATCCCCTTTCATCTGACGTGGGCGCGGATCCCGCTGCCCTGGCGTAACGGCGAGCCGACGGCGTGAAGGCAGCCTCAGCCTCGGCCACGGTCCCACCTACGATTGCCACGCCACTCGGCTCCATGGGCAGCGCCCACAGTGCGAGCCGGCCCCGCGCGCCGACCGCGTCTGCGCGGTCAGCGCCGTCGTCTCTCTGATCGTCTCCTGAACCGGCCGAGCGGACGCGACCGCGCAGTGCACCGGTACCGGGGACGCCTTCGGGGAGCGGACCGGCGGCAGATCGGCCCGCGCATCTACGGGACCGAGGTGTTCCGGCGGCCGCGAGGGGCAGTGATCGTGACGTCCGACCAGGAGGAACAGATGAGCGGGCAGCCGCACGACCGGGTCGGCGCGGACCTGGGCATCCGCTCCGATCTACGCCGACGAGCCGGGAACCGAGGGCTGCGGAGCCGGTGCGGTGACCGGAGCGGTCACCGTGCTGCAGGACGCGACCGGGCGACTCCGGATCGAGCGGGGGCGGCACGACCGGACGAAGCAGGCGCGGCGGGCCAACTCCCGGCTGGCTCTGGTCGCCGAGATCACCACCGTGCTGTCGTCCACCCGGGACGCGAACGAGGTGCTGCGGCTGCTGGTCCGGCCGGCGGTGCCCGCGCTCGGTGACTGGGCGGCGGTCGCCCTGCTCCTGCCGGACGGACGCGTCGAACGGGTGGCCGCGACCCACCGCGAGTTCTCCCCCGCCGACATCGCTCACCTTGAAGGGCCGCTACCGCCGCCCAGCACGAACTCTTCCAGGCCATGGACGCCCACAACGTGCCTGACGACCGGCTCGTCGTGGAGGACATCGCGTGAGGTGAGCTCATCGGGCCGTCTGCCAGCAGCATTAGCCCCGGCCTGGGCGGAGCCCAACTCGTACCCCGAGATCCATCATCTCGACGCCACGAACTCGGACCGGGGATGGCGCCTGCGGCTACTTCCGCGAACGCTACGGCCTCCGAAGGCCGCCCACTGCGGCGCGCTGCACTTCGCGAACGTGCTTCGAGTACGGCACCGGCCCGACGGTCGCGCGGATCTGCACCTGCTCGTGCCGTTCGACGTGCGGCTTCCGGGAGCCGCCGTTCGGTTCGCCCCAGGTGAGGACGACCTCGGTACCGGGAACGGCGTGCTCCTCGTCCAGCATGGCCAGGGAAAGGGCCACACCCTCGTTGCCGTTGTATCCGCAGTGGCAGGAAAGGCCCGCCATGCGGCCGTCCTTTCCGCGGACCTCGTCGAAATGCGGGAACCCGTAGAACGCGGTCGGGAACTCGATCGACTTGTACCTGGGGCCCGACCCGAACTGGGAGCCCATCACGCGAAGGACGTCCTCCTTGTTCCAGGCGAGGGTCACCCTCCTGCGGTGCGGTCCGCCGGCCATGCTCTCCAGCGCCGGACGGCCGATGAAGTCGTGGTCGAACTTCAGGAAGCGGTCGTATCCCAGGTTCCAGGGCGTGACGTAGTAGTCCTCGATATCGGACGAGCAGAAGCTGCCGCCGAGCTGCGTGTTCCCCTCCCAGCTCTCCGCGGGGAGCCATTCCCTGAATCCGCGCAGCTCCTCGCCCGTGAAAATGCCGGGGAGCGGGTAGGCGATCCATCCGCTCTCGAAGATCGTGCTGAAGTACGAGCGGGTGCCGCCCTGGACCATCCCGTGTTTCTCCCCCGCGGCGAGGATGGCTGATCGGACGGTGCCGAGCTCGTCATAGGGGCCCGACAGTTCCACGCCCTGATGGCCGGCCATGCCGTGCCGCAACACCAGGACCTGGCTGCCGGAGATCGTCACCCGCGCGGTCCGGAAGAACGGGATCTCCGGCGTCGTCCCCTCCGTGACCTCGTCGAAGATCTTCCCCGCGTTCGGACCGTCCAGCTGGAAGCGGTAGCGGACCCGCCGTCCCTTCGGGTTGTAAGGGGTCGGCGCGTCGCGCTCGATGGAGACGTCGAATCCTCCCGTAACCGCCTGGTATTCGACCCAGTTCAGCACGCTCATTCCGCTGACGAGCTCGAAGTCGTTCTCGCCGAGGCAGTAGACGATGCAGTCCCCGATGATGTGCCCGCGGGGCGTGCACACGACGAGCTGCTTGGCCCGGTCGGGGGTGAAGTCCGCGAAGCTGTTGATGCCGACGCGTGTCAGGAGGCGCAGCGCGTCGGGGCCTTTGAGGAAAAGTTCGGGCATGTGGTGCGACTGATCGAACAGGATCGCGGTCTCCCGCCAGGCCCGCTGCTCGTCCCGCCAGTTGGTGAAGTCCGGAGGGATGAACGCGGCGGTCAGGCTGGTCCGCGCGCGGAAATGCGGGGCGATGGTCTCGTTGTAGAAGTAGTCGACCAGATCGGGGGTCTCGTCGACCAGGTCCTGGAGAGACTTTCCGTTTCCCGTTTCCATTCGAGCTCCTGTTCTCGATATCGCCGCCGGCGGCGGCCGGTCAGAAGACGATCGTCCGGTTCCCGTGCCGGATCACGCGGTCCTGGAGATGCCACAGCACGGCCCGGGCCAGCACCTGGCGCTCGATGTCCGCGCCGCGCCTGGTCAGTTCGGCGACCGTGTCGGCGTGCGAGACGCGGATCACGTCCTGCTCGATGATCGGGCCCTCGTCGAGGTCCTCGGTGACGTAGTGCGCGGTCGCGCCGACGAGCTTGACGCCGCGCTCCTTGGCCTTCTGGTAAGGGCCGGCGCCGATGAACGCCGGGAGGAAGGAATGGTGGATGTTGATGATCGGCACCCCGACCTCGTTGATGAACGACCCGGTCAGGATCTGCATGTACCGGGCGAGGACGATCAGGTCGACATTGCCGGCGACCAGCTTGACGATCTCCATCTCGGCGGCCGACTTGTCCCGCCCTCGGGCCGGCACGTGGAAGAACGGGATGCCGAAGAAGCGCACGTCGTCGGCGACGTCGGAATGGTTGGAGATCACCATCGGGACGGTCATCGGCAGTTCGCCGCGCCGCTGCCGCCACAGCAGGTCGAGCAGGCAGTGGTCCGATTTCGAGGCGAGGACGGCGACCCGCGGCGGGACGGAGAGGTCTCGAAGCCGCCAGTGGAGCCCGAGCTCCTCGCCGACAATGGCGGCGAGGTCCTTCTCCAGCGCCGGAATGGTCGCGGCGAGGTCCGCGACATGTACGACGGTCCGCTGGAAGAACGCGCCGCCCTCCGGGTTGTCGCTGTGCTGGTCCAGCGCGACGATGTTCGCGCCGTGGCGGGCGAGCACTCCGGCCAGGGCGGCGACGATTCCGGGTTTGTCGTCGCCGTACACCATGAGGCTCGCGCGGTCCCGCGCAAGCAGGTTCGGGTCGGTGTCCATTCTCTGAACAGGGCTCATTGCGTCACCATCGATTCGTCGTCCCGCACCCATTCGGCCGTCACGCGGATGCCGCCGAAGGTGTAGAAATGCAGTGAGACATCTCCGTGCCGGACGGGGTCGATCTGTTCTTGTAGCCTTTTGATGAAGCGGCCGGGCCCAGCGGTGCCCAGCAGGTTCGTCAACGAGAACCCGTATTTCTGGACGATCCCCGCCGACGACTGCACGCCGAACCGGCGCGCGTACCGCAGGAGTCGCTTCACGCCGGCGGGTCCCGGCACGCCGATTCGGACGGGCGCGTCGACGCCGCGGTACCGGAGTTCGTCCAGCCAGGCCACGACGGGCGCCGGGTCGAACCCGAACTGCGTGATCACGGTCGCGCCGAGCGACTGCCGGTAAAGGGCGGCGTGCTTCTCCTCCAGCGCGCACCATAGGGTGGGCGTGTCGATGTGCGGGTGCCCCTCCGGGTAGCCGGCGACGCTGACGTGCCGGACACCGGACCGCGCCAGCGCGCCCGACCTGATGACCGCCAGCGCGTCCGCGTACGGACCCGCGGGCCGGGCGGGGTCACCGCCGACGACACAGATCTCCTCGGCCGCCCCCACTTCGGCGAGCGCGGAGAGGTACTCCGCCAGCTCCGACTCCGAGCGCAGGCGCCGGGCCGAGATGTGCGGAACGGGACGCAGTCCGCGCTCACGCACGGCCCGCGCCGCCGACACCCGCGTCGCGAGGTCCTCACCGGCGAGGAATGTCACGTTGACCCGTGTCCCCGGCGGAATGAGCCCGGCCGCGTCCACCAATGCCCCGGCGTCCTTGCCCGTCATTTCCAGCGAGAAGCCGTCCGCCAAAGCCGTCCGGCGTCCGCTTCTCTCGGGTTCGATGCTGTCGAGCTCCACCGTCCACAACCTCCTGAAAGCGGCTCGGCTCGACGTTAGGACGGCACGGTTTCCCCGAGCGCGAGATTCGGTATCGCAGAATCACCGCCCGCCGCCCGCATTGGGCACCTACTTTTGTCATGGGCCGGCTCTTTTCGCGGCGCCTGGCCGGTGCGCGGCGCCAGCCGCGACCGTGCTCGTGACCAGCGACGACGTTGACCGTGTCGCCGGTGGCGCGGTAGTTTCCAGGTAATCTCGTGACAGATTCGGTCGAGGGGCCGGCCGCTCGTAGGAGGATCGGGATGTCCTCTTCGGAGAGAATGCCTCCGGCATACCCCACGAACGCACTCGACCGCGGCCTCCGGCTCATCCAGCTCGTCCGCGACGAGGGCCGCATCCGGGTGACGGACGCCGCGGAGGAGCTGGGCGTGGCGGCGTCCAGCGCGCACCGGCTGCTCCAGACCCTGGTGTACCGCGACTACCTCGTCCAGGACGAGACCCATGCCTACGTCCCCGGGCCGGCCATGTCGGCCGGGGCGGCGGGCATCGCGTGGAGCCGCGGCCTCCGCCGGACCGCGGCGCCCCACATGAGCCGCCTCGGCGAGTTGGTGGGGAACTCGACGAACCTCGCGATCCGGGTCAGGAGCGAGGTCCGCGTGCTGGCAAGCGCCACCGTGCCCGGCAGCACCTACGACTGGCGCGGGTCGGTCCTGCCCGCCCACCGGACCGCCAGCGGCAAGGCGATGCTGTCGCTGCTGGCTGACCCCGACCTGGAGAGGATGTACCTCGCCGAGGGCGTGAACACCGCGGTCTCGGTCGCGGAGTTCGACCGGCTCATGGACGGGATCGGCTGGGTCAGGCGCACCGGCTGGTCGATCTCCAAGGGCGAGTGCGAGCGGACCATCACCGCGATCGGCATCCCGATCCGGAGCCGGTCGGGCGCGCCGCTCGGCGCGATGACCATCACCACGCATGGCCCCTCGAGCCTGGTGGGGCCGGGACTCGACCGGACCGTCCGGTACATGCGGCAGGCGTGCGCCCGGATCGAGGCGGAGATCGAAGGGGACCCGGAGGCGCCCGCGCCCGGGGAAGCCATCGCCTCCACGGCATGACAGCGGCGGGCGGGGCCCGGTTCGGTCCGGCCCCGCCCGCCGTGAAACGCGATCAGGAGCCGGAGGATCCGGTCTTGCGGACGGGCAGGCTCATGGCCCCGAGGCCGCTGATCGCGACGTCGATGACGTCGCCCGCCGCGATCGGCCCCACCCCGGGCGGCGCGCCCGTCATGATCACGTCGCCCGGCTCCAGCCGCATCAGCCGGGACGCGTGCGCGATGATGCGCGCCACCGGCGTGATCATGTCGGCGGTGCTGACCTTCTGCCGCACCACCGTGCCGATGCGCAGTTCGATGTCGAACGCGTCCGGAGCGCCGGCCTCCTCCGCCGTCGTCAGCCACGGCCCGAGCGGGGTGAACGTCTCGTAACTCTTGCGGCGGGACCGGTCGCCGGTGCCGCGCTCGGTCAAGTCGAGGCCGATGAGGTAGCCGAGCACGTGGGACAGCGCCGTCTCCTCCGGGATGTCCTTGCCGCCTGGGCCGATCACGAGGGACAGCTCGCTCTCGTGGTGGATCTCGCGGCCGGCGGCCAGCGGCGCCTCGGGCAGCAGCACCGGGTCGTCCGGGCCGCTGATCGAGCTCGGCGCCTTGAGGAAGACGTCGAAGTCGAGCAGCCACGCGCCCGTCCCGCTGGTCTCGCGCGGCATGACGGACTCGCGCATCTCGGCGATGTGCGCGGTGTAGTTGGACGCGCACGCGACGATCTTGCCGGGGTTGAGAACCGGGGCGCGGAGCCGCACCTCGTGGAGCGGCCGCGCCGTTCCGCCGCGCGCCGCGGCGGCCAGGCGCGGCCCGATCTGCGCGAAGTCGCGGCACAGCCGGACCCACCAGCCCGCCCCGAACGGCTCACCGGAATGGGGCTCCGGGAGCGCGTCCGTGACGTCGGTGATCGAGGCGTGGTCGGTGCCGACGGCGCCGAGCCGCCAGTCGTCGAAGATCGCAAGCCGCATGGTCTCGCTCCGTTCAGGCGGGCCGGGCCATCCGGGCACCGGCCGGCGGGTCAGGCGGACGTGTACCGGTCGAGGGCGTCCTGGTCCCAGACCAGGCCGTGCCCCGGCCGGTCCGGCGGGACGGCGACGCCGCCGGACACGGTGAGAGTCTCGGCCAGCAGGTCGTCCAGCAGCGGGAAGTGCTCGATGTACGTCGCCGACTTGGCCACCGCCGCCAGCTGGATGTGAAGCTCCGGCAGGAAGTGCGGCGTGACCGGGACGCTCGCCGCCTCGGCGAGGGTCGCGATCCGCAGCCACTCGCTCACCCCGCCGGTGAGCGGCGCGTCCGGCATGAGGATCGCGGCGGCTCCCCGGTCGAGGTACCGCTTGAACTCGAACCGCCCCTGCAGGTGCTCTCCCACGGCGATCGGCACCGGGGACCGTGCGGCGAGCAGCGCGTGGCCGTCGACGTCGTCGGACGGCAGCGGCTCCTCCAGCCAGGCCACGTCGAGCTCGTCCAGCCGGTGGGCGAGCCGCTGCGCGTCGGCGAGGTCGAGACGCTCGTTGCAGTCGACCATGAGCCGGACGTCCGGGCCGACCGCGTCCCGCACCGCCGCGACGCGCCGCACGTCCCGCTCGATGCCGAGGGCGCCGGCCCGCAGCTTGACCGCGCGGTACCCCTCCTCGACGTAAGCGAGCGCGCCCGCGACGAGTTCGTCGTCGCTCATCTGGTGGGTGGCGCGGCCGCTCCCGTACACCGGGACGCTGTCGCGCTGCGCGCCGAGCAGCCGGAAGAGGGGCAGCCCGGCCGCTTGGGCGCGCAGGTCCCAGACGGCGATGTCCAAGGCGGACAGCGCGGGCAGCGCGACACCGCGCCCGACCCGGTGGGTGGCCGCCCACAGCTCGTGCCAGACGCGGTCCCAGTCCAGCGGGTCGAGGCCGGTGAGGCGCGGGCCGAACGTCGTGTCGACGATCGCCCGGGCCCCCTCCGCCCCTCCGGTCAGCGCGTAGGTGAAACCGGTGCCCGTCCGGCCGTCGACGTCGCGGACGGTCACGTGGAGCACCTGCAGGCTGGTGGCCCCCGACCCGCCCCGCGCCGCGCCGAGGGGGACGATGACCAGCCTGGTGGCAACGTTGTCTATCTTCATTGGCCCTGTTCCGATGCGGGCAGGGCGAGGTACAGCCAGCCATCCCTGACGTCGGTGGGGTACACCGCCACCGACTGGCCCCGGCGGTCCGTCCGGGCCCCGGTCGCGAGGTCGTACCGCCAGGCGTGCAGCGGGCAGACGACCTCGCCGCCGTCGACCTCTCCCTCGTTGAGCTCGCCGGCCATGTGCAGGCAGTGACCGGCGAGGGCGTGATAGCCGTCCTCGGTGTGGAAGACGGCTATCCGCTCGCCACCGATGTCGACGGCGACCGCCTCGCCGCGGGGCAACGCGTCGGCGGGAGCGAGCCGCACCCACTCCGCGGCCCGCGCCCTGTCGGTCGCGGTCACGCGCCTTCTCCCAGGTAGTACCTGAGGTACTCGTGCGTGCGAGCCCACGCCGCGGTCGCCGCGACGGGACGGTAGACCTCCGGCCGGAAGTCCTCATGGAAGGCGTGCCCGGCGCCCGGGTAGGTGTAGATCTCGGCCGGCCTGCCGCGCAGCCGGTCGGCGAGTTCGCGGGCGTCGGCGACTGGCACGAGGTGGTCGGTCTCGCCGAAGTGGCCGAGGAACGGGCAGCCGACCTTCTCGGCGGCGTCGATCGGGGACACCGGCTTGTTGTCGCTGAGCTTGCCGTACCTGAGCATGCCGTAGAACGTCACGGCGCAGCTCAGGCCGGGGACGCGGGACGCGGCGAGCAACGCGTACGTGCCGCCGATGCAGAATCCGAGCGCGCCGACGCGTGTGACGCCGGGCTGCTCCTTCAGCCACGCCACGGCATCCGCCATGTCGCCCATCACGGTCTCGTCGGCCAGCGCGCCGACCGCCGTCATGATCTTCTCGGGGCTGCTCAAGTCCGGGGCCTGGCCGCCTTCGCGGGCGTAGTAGTCGAGCACCGCGACGGCGTACCCCGCGTCGGCCAGCCGGCCGGCCTGACGCAGGACGTAATCGTTCACGCCGGCGATGGCCGTGGTCAGCAGGACCGCGGGCCGCTCCCCGCCGTCTGCGCCGACCACGACTCCGCCTGCTCCGTCGGCGTTGAACCGGACCTCGGTGAACCGCTCGTGCCGCATCGGGTCAGCCCTCGCCGCCCATGTCGCGGGTGACGCTCCAGGACGGGCTGGTGCCCGTCACCATGTGCCGGATGTTCTCCTGGCCGAGCGGTTCCTCCCAGAAGAGAGTCCGGCTCACGGCCATCATGGGCATGTCCTGGACGACGTACATCAGCGTGTCCTCGTCCCCCTCGGCGTAGTGCGCGTGGTACGCCCACGACGGGCAGGCGAGGGTGTCGCCCTTCTCCCAGTGGAACTTCGTCCATGTGGACCCGGCCTCCTGGACTGCGGTGTATCCGCTGCCCTGCAGGATGTGGTAGATCGCGACGGAGTTGTGCCGGTGCGGGGGCACCTCCTCACCCGGGTGGACGAGCTGCCAGCCGATGAAGATGAACGGGGACGCGCCGACGAGCTCGCCGGTGTCGCCGTTGACCGTCGTGCAGAAGCGCCGCTCCGCCTCCCGCAGCGGCTCCTCGGCAAGCCGGTCGAGCGTCGCCTTCACGTCGGAGAACTTCCAGAACGCGGGCCGGGTGTCCTGCTTGCGGACGACCTTGAAGTAGTCGTCGGCGTCCAGCACCTTCGCCGTCTCGTTGCTCTCCCGGACCGAGCGCATCTTCGGCAGAAGCTCGCGGTACTCCTCGATGCTGATCGCCCGGCCGGACTTCTCGTCCGCGCCATTGCCCTGTGCGGCCATCGTCTCACCTCGTAGATCGACCTGATTCACTCACTGCTTAGGTAAGTGCTTAGCTAAATAAGGCCACGCGGGTCCCCCGCCTGTCAAGACCGCGGGACGAGCGGACGGGACGGGTCGCGGCCGGGCCGGGGATGGGACGCCGGCGAGGTATGCTCGCCCGGTAAACACGCGGTGACCACGCAAGGGGATCGGTGTCACTACGCCACGCTGCTCTCGCCCTCCTGGCCGCTCAGCCGATGACCGGCTACGAACTCGTCCGGTACTTCGACGACACGGTCGGCCTGATGTGGGCCGCGTCGGACAGCCAGATCTACCCTGAACTGCGGCGGATGGAGGCCGACGGGCTGATCCGCGCGGAGACGATCCCGCGCGGCGAGCGGGCCGAGAAGCGCCTCTACAAGATCACCCCGCGCGGCCGGGCACGGCTGCGCGCCTGGACCGGGGAATCGCTGCCCTACCCGCCGGAGCGCGACGTTCACCGGCTCCAGATCACCTACGGCGAGTTCACCAGCCTCGAGAACGTCCGCAAGCACCTGAACGAGCACCTCGACCACTACACCTGGCGGCGGAACCAGTGGGTGAAGCTGCTGGAGACCATCCGGTCGGAGCAGTTCCCGCTGATGCGCGCACGGCTCGACAAGAGCCGTCCCGAACTGCGCCGCCGCATCATCGCGTTCAAGGCGCTCGCGCTCGAAGGCCAGGTCGCCCACGCCGACGCCGAGATCGCGTGGGCCCGCCGCGGCCTCCAGTTGATCGACGACCTCGACCGCACCGAGGCCGCCGGCACCGGGCCCCGCGACGACTCCTGACCCGGCACCGCCTCAACCGACACCGCCTGACTGACGCCTCGAACAGAGTTCGACGGCGCGTGCGGCGCTGCGCTCGACCTTCCCCGAACGCCAGACTTTGATCACCGTTCGGAGCCGCGGCGGCACACCGGGCATTGACAAATTCAGCAGCCGCTTATTTTATGAACCGCATGAGCGCGGAGGGCAGGCGGCGGCGGGGGCGGCCGCGCAAGGGCGAGGAGCAGGACACGCGGCGGCTGCTGCTCGACGCGGCGCTGGACCTGTTCGCCCGGCAGGGGTACGCGACCACGACCGTGCGGCAGATCGCCAACCTCGCCGGGGTCCACGACAGCGCGATCTACTTCCATTTCGAGAACAAGGACGCCATGTACGCGGCCTTGTTCGACGAGATGGGCCCGCCCTCCCTCGAGGCGCTCTGCCCGGACCTGGACGCGATCGCGGCCACGCCCCCCGACGAGGCCATCCGCGCGCTGGTCGAGCGGCTCCTGCGGGTGTGGCTCAGCCCACGCGGACGGCGCTACGCCGGCGTCATCCTCCGGGACGGCGCCGGCCGGCAGGGCGCCCGCGGGCTGGCCGAGGCCATCGAGGCGGCGCGGCACCGGCTGGCCGGCCCGTTCAAGGCGTGGCAGGCCGCCGGCCTGATGCGCGCCGACCAGCCCGCCGGGCAACTGGTGTGGGAGCTCATGGCCCCCCTCGACGTCATCTGGTTCCTACGCCTGCGTCCCGACGCGTCCGACGAAGAACTCGCGGCCGCCGAACGCCAGGTCGAGGCACACCTGGACTACTTCCTCGCCTGTACCACCATCAAGGAGGAGCGCCCGTGACCGTTCACGACACTCAGGTACTGGTGGTGGGGGCAGGGCCCACCGGATTGACCGCCGCGCTCGAACTGCGCCGGCAGGGCGTCGACTGCATCCTGATCGACCAGCGGACCGAGCCGGCGCGGTACTCGCGGGCTCTCGTCCTGCAGGCGCGGTCCATGGAGCTGCTCGACATGCATGGGCTCACCGAAGGGATGGTACGCGACGGGTACCTGGCCCCGGGGTTCAACTTCGGCGCGGACGACCGCACACCGATCATCGTGGAGATGTACCACACCGGCAGCGGCTTCCCATTCATGCTGACCCTGTCGCAGGAGGAGATGGAGCGAGTCCTCACCGCGCACCTCGAACGGACGGGCGGCGGAATCCGCCGCGGGCTCAAGCTCGTGCGCGCCGAGCAGCGGCCCGACGCGGTGATCGCCGAGGTGACCGACGCCTTCGGCGCGCACAGTACGCTGAGCGCCCGGTATCTGATCGACTGCAGCGGGACGCACAGCGTCCTCAGCGGCGAGTACGGGACGACCGAGCGGAGCAAGCTGTTCGGCGGATCCGCGCTCATCGCGGACGTGCTGGTCGAGGGCGACCTGCCGCGCGGGTTCGTCAGCCTGCACACCAACAAGCGCGGCGGCCTGGCGCTGCTGCCGTTCCAAAACGAGTACGTCCGGGTCATCGCCTTCGACATGGGCAAGATGGACGTCCCCCACACGACGCCCCTCGACCTGGCGGACGTCCAGGAGACGGTGGACGCGATCGTCCCCTACCCGCTCCGACTCAGCGACCCGCAGTGGATCACCAGGTTCCACTCGCAGCACCGGCTGCTGGAGACGTACCGCGCGCAGCGGATCTTCTTCGCCGGCGACGCGGCGCACATCTTCATCCCGGTGGCCGCCCAGGGCATGAACACCGGCATCCAGGACGCCTTCAACATCGCCTGGAAGCTGGCGTACGTGTGCCAGGGCCGGGCGCCGGAGTCGCTTCTCGACAGCTACCACGACGAGCGCCACCCCGTCGGCGCGCAGACCCGCAGGATCTCGGACAGGCTCTTCCGGATCTTCATCAGCCAGGCGCGGTCGGCGGCGTACCGGAAGGTCAGCAGCCGAGTACTGTCCACGATCTTCTCCAGGAGGCACGTGCAGAACCGGATGAGCGGCCGCGTCACCCAGACCGGGGTGAACTACCGGCACGCGGCACTGTCGAAGACGCAGCGCTTCGGCGGCGTGCGCAAGGCGGCCCTCAACGCCGGGGACCGGGTCCCCGACCTCGACCTCGCCGACGCGGGCGGGCCCGGCGTCCGCCTCTACAACCTCATGCGCGCACCCGGCTACACGCTGGTCGGCTACGCGTCGTCCTACACCGCCAAGGCGAAGAGGGTCGCGATGGTCGCCGAGCTGACCGCGCTGAAGCACCGCTACGCCGGAGTGCTGCGGTGCCTGATGGTTCTCGGCGAGGGGCTGCCGGAAACGGGCGACGTCCCGACGCTCCTGGACGCGAGGCGCGAGCTGCTCCACAAACTCGGCGCGAGGCCGGGCGACCTCTTCCTGATCCGGCCCGACGGCTACCTCGCCTTCCGCACCAACGCCCCGGACGACCTGGACGGCCTTCTCGCCCCCTGGCTTACCCCCGCGCCCGTCGAGGCACCGACCGCCTGACGGCGATAAGCCGCCGGCGCTCGCGGCCGGCCCCGTGGGCCGCGAGCGCCGGCTCTCAGGGCGCGTAGATCCAGAAGTCGCCGATCAGGGCGGCGCCGGGCGCCGGGAGCGGTCCGGGGACCTGGAGGCACCAGAACGGGTGCGGCTCGTCCCCGTACCGCGCGGCCCAGGCGGCGGTGACTCCGGGGAAGTCGCGCACGTCGGTCACGAAGTACTGAGCGCGGACGGCGTTCGCCATGGACGTGCCCGCCGCCGCGCACAGCGCGTCGGCATGGTCGTAGATCGCGGCGGCCTGGACGTGACCCGCGTGCGCGAGGCCGTCCAGGGCCTGCGACGTTCCCGCGCCGGCGACGGCACCATCCGCCGCCACCCCGAGCAGCCCCGAGGGGAAGAGGAAGTCGCCCGCCCGCACGCACGGGCCGAAGGCGGCGCCGCGCGGCAGCCCGGCGTCGACGACCGCCTTGCGCCGCGCCGTCCCGTCCCGCAGCGCGACGAGGTTGATCTCGACGCGCCCTCCGGCGATCCGGAACCCGGCGGCCGGGACGACGGTGAGGGCGCACGGGACGCCACCGAGGTGCTCGGACCACACCTCCAGGAACTCCGGCAGATCATCGGCGTCGCCGAGGTAGACCTGCGCCTTGACGGCCGCGTCCCACGACGACCCGGCCGCGTCGAGGACCGGGGTGAGCTTGTGGACGATGAGGTGCTCCGTCTGCCGCCGGATCGGGCTCGCGCCCCAGCGCATCCCCGCGGGGACCGCGGCGCGCGGGTCGAGCGACTCACCGCCAGCGCTCGCCATCTGGCCGGACACGAAGACGAAGTCCCCGCACGCCACCGCCGGGGCGACGCCCTGCCAGCCGCCGGCCTCGGACCCGGGCGGGCGGACGGCCTCGGCATCGTGCCCGGCGTCGGGGCGGACGGCGATCAGCCCCGCGGACACCGAACTCGTCGCGGCGAAGCAGCGGTCCACGATGACCGACGTACTGGCCGGGATGTGGTCGCCGCAGACGTGCCGCCGGGCCCGGTGGTAGGGGTTGACCGCTTCCGGGCTCGCATAGAACTGGTCGACGCGCACGCCCCGCGACCAGTCGGTGCCGAGGTCGCCGAGCAGCCGCCGCATCTCCGCGAGGACGAACTCGCCCTCCCGCCGGAGCCGCGACTCCCCGAGCCCGGGCGTGCTCCCGTCCATCGCACCGGTGGACGGGTCGACGGCCTCTAGTCCCGTGACGAACACCCACCGCCCTGCGGCGACGGCGGGGGCGTAGCGGACGCCCGTCCCGGCGAGGTCCGGCACGACGGTCTTCACGACGCCGGTCATGCGCCCTCCCCGCCGCGCCCGCCCGCCGCGACGACGGGGTTGCTCAGCTCGCCTATCCCCTCGATCCCGACGGTCACGACGTCGCCCGGCCGCAGGAAGACCTGCGGGTCGCGGGCGTAGCCGGCACCCGCGGGGGTGCCCGTCGTGATCATGTCGCCGGGGCGGAGCCGGTACCACTGCGAGCAGTAGGACACGAGCCGCGCGACACTGAAGATCATTTCGCCGGTGCTCGCCGACTGCATGACCGTCCCGTTCACCGTGGTGGTGAGCCGGAGGTCGTGTGGGTCGGCGATCTCGTCCGCCGTGGCGATCACCGGCCCGCAGGGCAGGAACGTCGGGAAGAGCTTGCCGTTGATCGCGCGTCCCCAGCCCGCCACGACGTCGACCCTGCCCTCGGCGCCGTAGAAGTCCGCGGCCCAGTCGCGCGCGGATACGTCGTTCGCTGCCGTGTACCCGGCGACGAACGCCATCGCCTCGTCCTCCGGGACGTCGTGGCAGGTGCGCCCGATCACCACGGTCAACTCGCCCTCCCAGTCGACCATGTCGGGGAACCGGCGGGGCAGCACAATCGGTCGGCCGTGCCCGGTGAGGGTTTCCAGAACCTTGACGAACACGTACGGGAACCGGGGCGCGGGCACGTTCCGCATCTCCTGAAGGTGCGTCCGGTAGTTCATGCCGGTCGACAGCACCAGCGCGGGATCCGGAATGACGGCCCGGAGCGGAGTCTCCCCGTACGGGGTGACCGTGCCCTTCTCCCGCAGGCGGGCGAGTTCGGCGTCATCGGACTCGACGGAGTCCACGATCTTCCGGAGCAGGCCGAGCGCCTCGTCGCCGCCCTCCAGGATGCCGCGCACCGAGGGCGGGACCCACCGGGCGTTCGAGCCGGACGCCGGCAGCGCGACGAGGTCGAGCACCTCGCCGGTGCCGAGGAGCACCCCGGCGTGGCCGGCCGCGCCCGCGTCGATGGTCAGCAGTTTCATCTCTTCTCCTGTCAGTGCGGCCTTCTGTCGATGCGGCCTTCTGTCGATGCGGCCTTCTGTCGATGCGGCCTTCTGTCGATGCGGCCTTCTGTCGATGCGGCCATCTGTCAATGCCGGTCGCAGCGGTGGAACGCCACGCGGTCCGGGTCCCACTCCAGCCCGATCCCGGGACGTCGCGGCACGACCGCCTCGCCGTCCCGGATCTCCAGGGGGTGCCGCAGCAGGGGGGCCGCCCAGTCCACGTACTCCAGCCAGTGGGCGGTGGGGCTCGCCGCCAGCAGGTGAACGCTGATCTCCGGGAACAGGTGCGAGGAAATCGGCGTGCCGCGCGCCTCGGCGAGCACCGCCGCGCGCAGCCAGCCGCTGACCCCGCCGATCCGTGCGACGTCCGGCATGACGAGGTCGCACGCGCCCCGGTCGACCGCCTCGGCCAGCTCCTCGGGACGGTTGAAGTTCTCCCCGATCTGGACCGGGACGTCGAGCGCGTCCGCCACCCGGGAGTTCCCGGCGAGATCGTCGTGTCGGACGGGCTCCTCCAGCCACGCGATGCCTTCGTCCTGCAGCGCTCGGCCACGGCAGAGCGCGTCCTCGACGGTGAGCACCTGGTTGTAGTCGACCAGCAGCTCCGCGCCGGGCACGCGGTCCCGGACCGCGCGCAGCACCGCCAAGTCCTCGGCCGGCGACGGGTGGCCGAGCCGGACCTTCAGCGCGCGGAAGCCGCCGTCCAGTAGTTCGGCGGCCTCGTCGGCCGCGGCCCGCGGCGCCATCAGGCCCAGCCCGCCGGAGTTGTACGCGGGCACCGACGCCCGGGCGCCGCCGAACAGTTCCGCGAGCGGCCGGTCCGCGCCGACGGCGAGCGCATCCCACATGGCGATGTCGATCGCGGACAGCGCCATGCGGACGACGCCCGTCACCCCCACGAGCGTCGCGCGGCGGGCCAGCTCGCCCGCCGCCTGTCCCGGGGTGACCAGACGCCCGGCGACGGATCCGGCGGCGTCGTGGAGCACGATCTCGATCGCGCGCATCGCCGCAGCGGAGTAGCAGAACAGGTACGCCCGCCCGTCGACGCCCTCCCGCGTCCTGAGGGTGCACAGGAGCAGTGGGGCCGAGCGGACCGTCGCGACACTCGTGCCGAGGGGGAACCGCATGGGGGCCTCGACGGGGACCGTCTCGACCGACTCGATGGTCAGTGCCCGCTCCACCCCGTCACCCCTCGGCCCGGCCGTCGGCGTGCAGAGCGAGGATGTCGGCGACGGCGCGGTTCAGCGGCGTGGCGACCCCCGCCTTCCGGCCGAGCTCGGCGACGCCGCCGGACAACCACCGCACTTCGAGGGGACGTCCCCGGTCGAGGTCGTGGAACAGCGACGAGGTCATGTCGTAGGCGACCTCGTCGACGAGCTTCAGGCACTCCCCCGCGTAGTCCTCGGGGAGGGCGACACCGGACGCCCGCCCGACCATGACGACCTCCCGCATGAGATCGAGCAGGAACGCCCTGGTCTGCGGGTTCTCCCGCACCGGCCCGATGGGCAGCCGGGTGGTCGCGGTCGTCGCCGACAGGCCGGTGAGGAACACGAACTTCTGCCAGATCTCCCGCCTGATGTCCGTGCTGACCTCGGCGTTGATCCCGCCCGCCGCGCACGCCTCGTGGAACGCCGCGACCCTGGCCGACGTCCGCCCGTCGAACTCGCCGAAGACCAGCCGCTGCAACGAGCCGGTCTGCGCGATCACCCCCGGCCGCGCGATGTGCGTGGCGACGTAGCCGACCCCGCCGATCACGCGCTCCGCGCCGAACGCGGCCATGAGGTAGCCGTCCTTGAGGACCCCGTTCTGGAACGACACGACCGTGGTGTCCGGCCCGACGAGCGGCCGGATCTGCTCCAGCGCCTCCTCGACACCCCACAACTTGACGCACAGCATCACCAGGTCGGTCGCGCCGACCTCCGCGGGGTCGTCGGTGGCGCGCACGTCCTGGATGTGGACGGGATGCGCGCCGCCCTCGACCCGCAGGCCGTCCCGCCGCATCGCGGCCAGATGCGCGCCGCGGGCGACGAACGTCACGTTCGCCCCGCCACGGGCCAGCAGCGCGCCGAAGAACCCGCCCACTCCCCCGGCGCCGACGATCGCGATCCTCATCGCACCACTCCCGGACGGCGCGCCCGCGGGTCCGGACGCCGCCGCGGGGGCGCCGCCGTTGGAAACGGTCATGGTCCTGCCTTTCGTCGTTGCGGCGGCCGGTCCGGCACGCCCGCGTCGGGCGCGCCGGACCGGCCGATGACTGCAAGGGTCATTTCTTTCTCAGCGGCGAGCGATAGGTCTCGGCGATCAGGTAGACGGCGACGAACGAGACCAGCGCGGCGGCGATGAGGTAGAACGCGGGGGCGATCCGGTCGCCGGTCGCGGACACCAGCCAGGTCGAGATGAACGGGGCGGACCCGCCGAATATCGCGGCCGAGACGCCGAGGCTCACGCCGATTCCCGTATAGCGGACGCGGGTCGGGAACATCTCCGTGTAGAGGGCCGTCCCGGCGCCGAACCCGAACGAGGCGAGCACGGCGAAGACCAGCTGCGCGGCCACCAGAGTGGGGAAGGTGCCCGCCGAGACGAACAGGAACAGCGGGTACGTCGCGAGCACCAGCGAGCCGTTGAAGAACAGCAGCAGAGGACGTCTGCCGAGCCGGTCCGACAGGATGCCCACCAACGGGATGAGGCAGACGACCAGGCCGAGCGCGATGGAGTTCGACAGCAGCGCCCGCGACATGGGCACGCCCAGCTCGGTGTTGGCGTAGGACGGCATGTAGACGAACAGCGTGTAGTTCGTCACCGACGTCGAGACGAAGAACCCGACGGCCTTGAGCAAGGTCCGCCAATGGGTGCGGAAGATGGTCAGCAGCGGCGCGCCGTCCACCTCCCCTTCGTCCGCCAGCTCGCGGAAGGCCGGCGTGTCGTCCAGGTTCAGCCGCAGGTAGAGCCCGATGACGGCCATCAGCCCGCCGAGCAGGAACGGAAGCCGCCAGCCCCAGGCCTGCAGGGCGTCCTCGGAAAGGGCGGTCGACAGCAGGACGCCGGAGCCCGACCCGGCGAGCAGGCCGAGGACGATCGTGAACTGCTGCCAGCTCGTGTACAGCCCCCGTTTCCCGGGCGGAGCCGACTCCGCGAGGTAGGACGACGAGCCGCCGGCCTCTCCGCCCGCAGAGAAGCCCTGCGTGAGCCGTGCCGCCACCAGCAGCACCGGCGCCCACAGGCCGATCGTCGCGAAGGACGGCAGCAGGCCGATCGCCAGGGACGCGAAGCCCATCATGAGCACCGAGACCGCGAGCGCCGTCCGCCGCCCGAGCCGGTCACCGAAGTGCCCGAACACGAACGCGCCGAGCGGCCGGGCCGCGAACGTGAGCCCGAAGGCGGCGAACGACGCCATCAGCGACGCCGTCTCGTTCTCCGAAGGGAAGAACGCCCCGGCGATGACGGTCGCGAAGAAGCCGTAGACCGAGTAGTCGAACCATTCGACGAAGTTCCCGAAGCTGCTCGCGACGACGGCGCGCCGCGACACGGGATGCCGTTCGACCGGGTCGGCGGCCTGGGCGCCGGCGCGCTTGGAGCGGCTGGGCTCCCGCGGTGTCGTGACTGACATGACCACTCCTTTCCCCCGAGTTATCGATGTGGACTAGGAAAGGTGACGCTGAATACGAGGGCCATATGAAGTGTCTGCGCCGTGTTCCGCGGACCGCGCTCATCGCGGCTCCGGGGGCCTCGGTCGGGACGATGCTAGGAACGCGATGGTGGCCTGACCACGAGATTCGGTATCACAGAATCCCGGCCGAGCGGCATTCCGGGGCGGCCTGCGGCCTGCCGGCCGGCAGCGGGTGCCGGGCGGCAGGCCGGCCGTGAACCGTCGGCCCGGCCGTGCCCGAGCCGCCTGTACCCGCGGCACGTCCTCGACCGCGAGGGCGGGCCTTCGCAGTGCGGGACGCACATGGTGCCGATCTCCATCGCGGGGCCGCGCAACGGCGACTGGATGGCCGTCCGCCGCTGCGCGCGATGCGGCGGGCTCGCGTCCAGCCCCGTCCGCGGTGACGACAGCCAGCTCATCCTGATGCGGATGGCCGTGCGCCCGGCGGCGCAGGGACGGCCCGAACGGGCGGCGTGCGGATGGCGCCGCCAAGCCCCACCCTGCGGCCGGACGGCGAATGGGTGGTCATCCATCACTGCTGTCGTGCGGCGAGCTCAGCACCAACCGCGTTACGGGAACGACGAACGCGCTCGTTCTGCTGCGGATCGCGCCGCGGCCCTGTCGAGCGACCGTCTGCGGGCCGGCGCCCCGTTGGCCGTCCAACCCGGCGGAGTCCCCGCCCGGCGGTGCCTGCCGCCGGGCGGGACGCCGCCTCCCGCTCGGGCGCGCCGCCCCCGCTCAGGCGTGTCCGCCGGCGCCGGACGGCACCATCGTGATCGCGATCGCGCCCAGCAGGGCGCACGCCCCGAACAGGTAGAAGTTCCACTGGTACGACATGCCGGTGTCGACGATCAGGCCGATCGACAGCGGGCCGACGATGGCGCCGGTGCGGCCCACGCCGAGCGTCCAGCCGAGCGCGCCGGCGCGCCGCTGCGGAGGGAAGTAGACGCCGACGAAGCTGTTGATGAGCACCTGGGTGGACACGGCCGCCGAGCCCGCGACGGCCAACAGCAGATACAGGACGAGCGTCCCGGCCGGGATGCTGAGCAGGAAGAGGGAGGTCCCGGCGGTGAGGAAGGACGCGATGGCGACGGAGCGGTATCCCAGCCGGTCCCCCACGGCCGCGATCAGGCACGAGCCGATGACCCCGCCGATGCTGAGGACCAGCAGCGCCCCGACCGCGGAGCCGAGCTCGTAGCCGGCCTCCCGCATGATCCCGGGGAGCCACGTCCCGAGGCCGTACCAGGTGAGCAGGGCCAGGAACGTGGCGACCCAGAAGCACAGCGAGGCGGTGAGGTTGCGGCCGCGGAACAGGGAGGCTGACGGCCCGACCGCGTCCTCGGCCGGGGCCTGCGACGGCAGTGGGACGCCGAACCGGCCGGCGACCGCCGCGGCCTCCTCCGTCCGTCCGCGGCTCACCAGATACTCCAAGGATTCCGGCAGGTAGCGCAGGGCGACCGGGACGATGAGGACCAGCGGCGCGGCGCCGATCATGAACAGCACCCGCCAGCCGGGCTCGGGCAGCAGCGGCAGCGACAGCATGGCCGCGAGCACCCCGCCCAGCGGGATGCCGGAGATCGCCATCGCGTAGATGAGCACGCGATGCCGGGGTGGCGCGTACTCCATCAGCAGGGCGGACGCCGTGGGGAGCAGCCCGCCGAGCCCCAGCCCGGCAAGGAAGCGCGCGATCCCGAGCACCTCGGGCGAGGGGGCGAGGGCGCTTCCGATCATGCAGAGCGAGAACCAGACGAGGCAGGTGATCAGCGGGAGCCGCCGGCCGAGGCGGTCGCTCAGCAGGCCGGTGACGATCGCGCCGATCAGCATGCCGAGGAAGGTGACCGCACCGATGACGCTCAGCCCCTTGGCCCCGACGTTCCATCCGGGCTCGTCGTCGAGGGTGGGCAGGACGCTGCCGTAGACGATCAGGTCGAAGCCGTCGGCGACGACGGCGAGCCAGCACAGGACGGTGACGAGGATCGCTGCCTTGCCGCTCGTTCCATGATGGTCCTTTTCGTGTCGCGGGGACGCTGTGGCACGTTGCATCGCGGGCTCCTCGTTCGGCGATCGCAGGGGTGGGCTGGAAAGTACGGGCACGAGTGACGGGAGCCGGAGCGGGCGGCGGGCACGGAGGACGCAGTGGGCGCGGGGCGGGGGCGTGGACGCACCGCCCGTTCGGTCAGGCGACCCGGTCCGGCACGCAGACGGCGAACGGGTCCTGGAAGGCACCGACTATGCCCACATCGCAGGAGTCACGACCTTGAGTGCTGACGCGCATGCTCCCTCACCTCCTACGTCATGGCGATATCACTTACTCTTTAGGTAAGTGTGTATTGAAGTACGCCAGCTTCGTGGCCCGATGTCAAGACCTTTCAGAGCCGCGAGCGGGCACGACGGCACGACCGCGCAAAGGCGAGGTGCTCGCGGCCGCGAGACCCGCGTGACGGCACGGCGGCGGACGGCGTCGCGGAGCCGGTCCGGGACCGCTCCACGCCGCGGCGAGGATATGAGCATCGCCGCTGAGAAGAATCTCCGTCTCCACGCTTTCAGGGGATTGACACGCCGTCCGCTACCAAGCCACTGTCCAGGTCGCTGCCATCAACATCTGGCTACAAGCCCTGGCCAACACCACTTTCTAAACAGGGCCTAGGGGTCCAAGGGAGGCGTGATGGCGACCCAGCAGACCAAGCGGACGTCGTCTGAGGTGATGGGCGGGAGGGGTTGTGGTGCGCGCTGGCGTACTGGGCCGAGGCGGTCGGCGAGGTCCGCGACTTGGTCGACTCGATCCTGAAGGCTGCCCGGTTGGTTCATGGGGGCGCGGACGGTCCGGAGGATGCGGGGGTTGTAGGGGGCTTGGAGGCGTTCGACGAGTTCGTCTTGCCGGTCGCCCCAGCCCAAGCAGATCATCGACCTCCAGCCCACACCCCGCTGACCAGCATCAACACCACCGCCTAGAGAAGCGCCCTCCAGGCGGCCCCACCCATCTCCGCCCAGCTCAGAGCCAAGATCCGCGTCTCCAGCCCGCCGAATTACGCGGAACGCGGGGGTCGAGAGTGACCGTTCAGACAAGAAAAGTGCCTCCGAGCTGGGAGGGTAGGGCTTGTCGAGGTCCTGTCCGCGCCAGTTCAGAAGGCACTTTTCACATGGAGATTACAGGTCGCCATGCCACGCTCGAGGTGTCTTCGGACGGGGCCGGGATCATCGGTCAGGCCGGCGGGGTCACGTTCGAGGACCGAAGTCCCGGCGGCAGCAGGTAACGCCGCTCCGGCCCCTCGGTGTGGTGGCCGGCGTAGGCGAAGGCGCTGCTGCGGGCGTTCCAGCCGAAGTGGTGCAGTTCGAGTGACCATCGCCAACGGCGCGTGTTCGCCATCGGAGTCGCCCCGTGGTGCCTGGCGGCTTCCGGGGCTCGGCACCCACAAGAAGATCGCCAAAGCCTACGGCCACTGGCTCGTCCCTGCCTTCTTCGTCATCATCGGCGGCCTCGTCGTGGTCGAGTCCGGCGTCCTCACCAGGATCTTCTGAAACACGCCGGGGCGGTGCATCGGGTCAGGGCAGCCGGCGGAAGCGGCTCGCATGAAAGACCAAAGGAGGGATCTCGGCGGCGGCATCCAGATCATGGACCCGCAGCACCACGATGTCGTGGTCGCCTGAGCGGACCCGGTGCTCGACCGCGCAGTCGTACCAGGCGGCGGCGCCCTCGATGAGCACGCAGCCGTCGGGCGTGGAGCGCCACGCGATTCCGGCGAAGCGGTCACCGCCGCGGGCGCCGAGCCGCCGAGCCGCCTCCTCCTGGTGCGCGCCGAGCACGCTGATCCCGATGTGCGGCAGGTCGCGCAGCAGAGGCCAGGTAGTGGAGCTGTGCGCCATGCAGACCGACACCAGCGGCGGATCCAGTGACACCGGCACGAACGAGCTGGCGGCCATGCCGACGGGCCGTCCGCCGACGAGACCCGCCACCGCGGCGACACCGGTGGGGTAGGCGCCGTAGACGCGGCGCAGGTCGATTTCCGTCATGGTCATGCCGGTGCCTCTTTCAGCGGGCGAGCAGCTTGCGAGCGCGGCGGGCTCGGGGCTCGGCGGCCGGGCCGCCACATCCGGCGGACAGCGCCGCGGCCGCGAGCGGTTGCGGCGCGCCGGTGCGGGTGCGCGGGTTGTCGGCCGACCCAGCGGGGCTGCGCAGGTCGGCCTACTTTCAGAGTAGGTAGATGTATGTGGTGGGGTTGCGGCAGCAGACCGTGCCGTGACACCGCGTGGACGACCGTGCCGGGATGCGCCTCGGCGAGCGTCACGGCGACGTCGAGCATGGTCAGACCGGTTTCGACCACCAGGACCGGGGCGCCGTCCCGAACGCCGTCGAGCGCATCGGGCGCCCACGGGTCCGGGATGCGGCGACCGCCCGCCGGCATCCGCGCACCGGGGGACGTACGGTTCCCGGTGGCCACGACCGCGGCGTCGGCGTCGAGGCTCCGTCCGTCCGTGAAGGTGAGGCGTGCGGCCCTGCCCTCGGACGGCGGGGCGAGGGCCGTCACGTTTCCCGTCACCAGGCGGATCCGGTCCCGGTGCTCGTCGAGAATCGCGCGCAGGTACCGTCCGTAGACCATGCGGGGCAGATAGTCCTCGTCCGCGACGTCCATGCCCCGTGAGCGGGCCCATCGCAGCAGGTGGTCGGGAACGTCGCCGAAGGCGCTCATCTTCCCCGCGCAGACGTTCAGCAGGTGACGCGGGTCGGTCGTCGAGTAGGCCTGCCCCAGACCGTGCCGCGCGTCCCGGTCTATCAGCACCGTTCGCAGCGGTCCCGCCGTCCGGCGCGCGAGATGCGCGGCGGCCAGCGCTCCGCTGGCTCCGCCACCGGTGATCGCCACCGTCCGCATCCGACCTCCCGAGTCGCGTTCTCGTGCCCCAACCGAGATGGTTCATATTTCCTACGGGAATTAGAGATAAAGATTCGCCGCCGCCGGCCGGGGCCCTGAAGCCTCGACCGGTGGCCGACTCAGGCGGTGGCGCGCAGGTCGGGTGTCCTACCGCGCCGGCGGAGTTCGGGCAGCACGCCCTCACCGAACCAGTAGGCCTCCTCGATGTGCGGATAGCCGGAGAGGATGAACTCCTCGATCCCGATGGCGGCGTACTCCTCGATCCGGTCGGCGACCTCGGTGTGGCTGCCGACCAGGGCGGTTCCGGCGCCGCCGCGCACCAGGCCGACACCCGCCCACAGGTTGGGGTAGATCTCCAGCTGACGGGCGTCCACGCCGCCGCCGTCCCGGTACCGCTGGTGCAGGGAGCGCATCCGCCGCTGGCCGACCGATTCGCTGGCGGCCAGGGCCTGCTGCGCCTTGGCGACGGCGGCGGGATCGAGGCTGTCCAGCAGCCGTCCGGCCTCCCGCCAGGCCCGCTCCGCAGTGTCGCGGCTGAGGGTGTGCAACCGGATGCCGAACCGGAGCGTGCGGCCCTGACGCTCGGCCAGCTGGCTGATGTGGGCGATCTTGGCGGCGACCTGGTCGGGCGGCTCGCCCCAGGTGAGGTAGACGTCGGCGTGGCGAGCCGCGACCGGGCCCGCGGCGCCGGACGAGCCGCCGAAGTAGATCGGCGGGACGGGGTCGGGAGGCTGCCGCACGGTGGCGCCTTCCACCCGGTAGTGCTCGCCGGTGTAGTCGAAGGGCTCGGCCCCCCAGGCGCCCCGCACGACCGACAGGAACTCCTCGGTGCGGGAGTAGCGTTCATCGTGGTCGAGGTGGTCGCCGAAGCGCCGCTGCTCGGCCGCCTCCCCTCCGGTGACCACGTTGAGCGCGAGCCGTCCGCCGGAGATGCGCTGGTAGGTCGCGGCCATCTGGGCCGCCAGGGTCGGAGAGATCAGGCCGGGCCGGAAGGCGACCAGGAACTTCAGCCGGCGGGTCTCACGGACGAGCGCCGAAGTCACCAGCCAGGCGTCCTCGCACCAGGTGCCCGTGGGGGTGAGGACGGCCTCGAACCCCAGATGCTCGGCGGTCCGGGCGACCTGGGCGAGGTAGTCGATGTCTGGAGTGCGGAAGCGGTCGGCGGTGCCCGCCGCTCCTGCGGGCACGCCTACTCCCTTGGGCACGCTGTGGCCTCCGCCGACGAGTGTCCGGCCGTCGCCGGTGGTGGGCAGGAACCAGTGGAATCGCAGGGTCATCGTGTCACTTCCCTTGACGTGCCGCCGTGGCGAGGTCGTTGAAACGCCGGTCGAAGAAGTCGGCGATCGTGACCTTGCCGGGGATCAGGCCGACACCGGAGAAGGAGTCGGCGATCTGCTGTTCGGAGGCGATCACCGAGTCGTCGATGGGAATGATGTCGGCGAGGCGGCGATCGACGGCGCGCTCGGCGACCGGTACGGGCAGCCGGGTCTGTTTCGCCCAGATGCCCGCCCATTGCGCAGGGTGGGTGTTGGACCACTGGATCGCGCGCTGGTAGCGGGCGAGGAAGTCCTTGAGGGCGGCGGTCCGCTCCTTGTCCTTGAGGGTGTCTTTGGAGGTGACCTGGAAGCCGTAGCCGTTGGTGTAGCCGCGGCCGTCGGCCAGGATGCGGGCGCCGTTCTCCAGTTCGGCCTGGGCGGTGTAGGGCTCCCAGGTCGCCCAGGCATCCACGCGGCCGCCGGTGAGCGCGGCGAGGGCGTCGGCGGGCTGGAGGTACTGCGTCTGGATGTCGCCGAACCCGAGCCCGTTCTTCTTGAGCACCGACAGCAGGTGGTAGTTGGCCGAGCTGCCCTTGGCGACGGCGACCTTCTTGCCCTTGAGCTCGGTCGGCGAACGCAACGGGGAGCCCTTGGGCACCACGATGGCCTGCCCCGTCAGGCGGGACTCGGTGGCGCCGACGATGATGATGCGGGCCTTGGACGCCGCCGCGAACACCGGTGGGGTGTTGCCGACGGAGCCGAAGTCGACGGCCCCGGCGTTGACGCCTTCGAGGATCGGCGGGCCGGAGGTGAACAGCGACCATTTGATCTTGTAGGTGAGGCCGTCGAGCTGGCCGGCGGCCGTGAGCATCTCCTGCACGCTGGCGCCCTTCTGGTCTCCGACGCGTAGCACCACTTCCCCCGGCTCGGCCGCTTTGTCGCCGGAGGAGCAGGAGGTCACCGCCGTGAGAAGCGCGGTCAGCAGGAGCACAGCGGCATGCCGTCTGGTCATGTCGTTCCTTCGATGGTCACGCCCAGCCGGGCGAGGAGGGTGGAGCGCAGGTCGATGAGTTCGCGTTGGTCGCGGCGGCGGGGGCGGGGCAGGTCGACCGTGGACTGGTGCGCGATCCGGCCGCCGTCCAGTACCAGAACGCGGTCGGCGAGCAGCAGCGCCTCGTCCACGTCGTGGGTGACCAGCAGGACACCGGGGCTGTGCCTGGCCCACAGGTCGAGCACGAGCCGGTGGATGTTGATGCGCGTCAGCGCGTCGAGCGCGCTGAACGGCTCGTCGAGCAGCAGCAGGTCGGGGTTGCGCACCAGGGCGCGGGCGAGGGAGACCCGCTGGGCTTCGCCTCCGGAGAGGGTGAGCGGCCACACGTCCCGGCGGTCGGTCAGCGCGACCTCCGCCAGTGCGCGCTCGGCTGCGGCGACCGGGTCGGGGGCTCGCAGCCCGAGTGTGACGTTGCTCAGCACGCGCTTCCAGGGAACCAGGCGCGGTTCCTGGAAGGCCACGGCCGCCGTGCCGTCGACGTGCAGGTCGCCGGCGGCGCCGCCGTCGAGTCCGGCGAGCACTCGCAGCAGCGTGGACTTGCCCGAGCCGCTGCGGCCGAGCAGGGCGACGAACTCCCCGCGCTCGATGTCCAGGTCCACGCCGTCCAGGACGCTGCGGGCCCCGAACCGCTTGGTCAGCCCCCGGATCCGGACGACCGGACTGGTGGCGGTGGAATCCGCCGTGCCGGTATTGGTGGCCTGCGGGCCGGCGTCGGCGCCGTTCACGTTCCGAGCAGTCCGCGTCGCCATGACAGCGCCCTCCCTTCCAGCAGCCGCACCAAGGCGTCGGTGGCGAGGCCGAGGATCGCGTAAACGAGCAGCCCGACCACGACGATGTCGATGCGCAGGAACTCGCGGGCGTCGTTGATCATGAAGCCGAGCCCCGTGCTCGCGTTGATCTGCTCGGCCACGATCAGGGCGAGCCAGGCGATGCCGAGGCTCTGCCGCAGCCCGACCAGCGTCTGCGGCAGCGCGCCGGGCAGCACGATGTGCCTGATCAGCGCGGTCCGGCCGAGCCGCAGGACCTGCCCGACCTCGGCGAGCCTGGCGTCCACGCCGCGAATGCCGGCGTAGGTGTTCAGGTAGATCGGGAAGAGCACGCCGAAGGCCACCAGGACGACCTTGGGGGTCTCTCCGATCCCGAACCAGAGGATGAAGAGCGGGATCAGGCCGAACAGCGGGAGCGCGCGCAGCATCTGCATCGGCGGATCGACGACGCTCTCGCCGGGGCGGCTGAGCCCGGCCAGCAGTGCCAGGGAGAGCCCGGCGACCGCTCCGATGAGGAAACCGATGAGCGCCCGCTGCAAGGAGATCGCGACGGCCTCGCCGAGCGTCCCGTCGGCGGTCAAGGCCACCGCCGTGTCGGCGACGGTCGCGGGCGACGCCAGCAGCCGCTCGGGCAGGACGCCCGCGCTGCTCGCGACCTGCCAGAGGATCAGCAGCGCCAGCGGGCTGACGACCCGCAGCCCGGGGCGGGGCCGCGGCGGAGATGGGGGTCTGGAGCGCGCCCGGGCGGCCGGGCGCGCGAGATCGACGGAGGATGTGGACATGGGACTCCAAGCCCCTTCATGGGAAGCCGGTCGGCGGACAGGGTCGGTCAGCGAACAGGCGGGCGGCCGGAGCGGTGCGCCCGGGCCTGCCGGGATCGCGTCGTCAGCGCGGACACAGGGCGCTCGCCTGCAGCCGGAGATCGACGTGCAGACGGGCGACGAGGGGGACGAGGGGACTCACGGCAGTCACTCTGGCCAATATTTCCTAGTAAGTCAATAGGAAATACATGAATATGGCGTCCGGCACACTGAGGACCGGCCCCGACGCCGGCACACCACGAAACGAGCAGCGGGCCGGGAGCACCGGCGCAGGGTTGCCCGGCCCGCCAGAAGCGGCGGGCCCGCCGGATGTCACGGCGCAGGGGTCAGTGACCGCCGCGCGTACGCCCTGACGTCGGCGTCGGGGTCGGAGCAGGCGCGGCGGAGCGCATCGGCGGCGTCGGTCTCGGTGCCGGCCCAGCGGCCCAGATTGATCACGGCCGCCTTGCGCACGTCCAGGTTCGGGCCGTCCAGCGCCTTGACGAGCGAGCCGAGCGCGGTGGCCGCCGCCGCGTCCAGCGGCGCGGGGCAGCCGATCCCCGCGAGGGCCTCCAGGGCGGCCGCCCGGACCAGATCGTCGGCGTCGTCCGCCAGCCGCTCAGATCGGCCGACAGGCACGCCTTGCGACGAAGGCGTCCAGCGGCGGCACGGTTCACGCGACGGCGCTCCGGCCCCCAAGCACCGCGGTCACCTGGGGCGCGACCCGGCCGGCCCAGCCGTCCAGGATCTCGCCCGCCCGTTCGACCTGCTCCTCCAGCAGCACCGCCCCGGGAGTCGGGACGAACGCCCCCAGTTCCACCAGCACCGCGCGCAGATGCACCTCGACGGCCAGCGCGTGCCGTGCGTTGCCCATGACCATCAGCGGAAGAGCCGCGGCCGAGGCCAGCGCCGCGCCGGGCAGGCGATCCAGGAAGGTCTTCAGCAGCCCCGTATAGGTGCCCTTGTAGGTCGGGCTCGCCACCACCAGCACATCCGCGGCCAGGACCGCCTGTTCCGCCTTCTCCACCGCGGCGGGGACCGAGGACGAGCCCAACCCCACCGCCAGCGCCGAGAGGTCGATGATCTCCTGGTCGGCCGGGCCGATGCGCCCGCCGACGGCCTCGGCGGCCAGGACCGCGACCGCGCGGGTGCGCGATCGCGGCCGGGGGTTGCCCACCAACACGACGACGCGCGCGGCCGACCGCGTCACCACTGGCCCGCCTCCTCGGTCACCAGCCGCACCAGCCGGCCGTCGGCAAGGTCGTAGCGGTTCATGGACGACAGCGGCGGGGAGTAGGCGTGCACGCTCACCGCCGGGGCGGCCGAGACGTTGCGCACCTCGTGGACGTACTCGGCCCCGAACGCGCGGGACCCGCCCGGCGTCACGTCCCGCACCGCGCCAAGGTCACGCTCCTGCAGGCTGCCCAGCGCCACCGCGAACGCACCGCGCGAACCACCGTGGTCGTGCAGCCCGGTGGTCTGACCCGGCGGCCAGTTGATCAGCCAGATCTCGTGGTCGCCATCCCGGCGCAGCCGCCCGTACCAGCGGCCCTGCGGGCTGAGCCGCACCCGCGGCAGCCAGGCATAGCAATCCTCCGCCAGTTCGGTCAACGTCGCGGACGCCACGTCGTCCGCCATAACGGTCATGTTCGTCATCGCCTGCTCTCCCTCTGTCAGCGGATCCTGCGCCGTGTGTCACCTGGGCAAGGCGCGGTGACACAGGCCACCGGCCAGCCGTCCCAGATCGACATGCGGCCGCGTCCACGGAGAGAGCCCAGAGTGCATGCGATCAGCATGGCCGGCATTCTCGACCTAGTCAACCGGAATTATCTGCAATGCACCCCGCACAGGGATCACGGTGCAGCTGCGCGGTGACGCCCACATGCTGAACCTCCGCGCTGCTCGCCTCCCCCGAGCGGCACCTGATCTTTGACATCAACGACCGGGACATGGTCGCCGGATGCCCAGGCCCCCTTCCCGTCGCCGTGCCGGCATCACCCGGACCAGGTGATGCCGCCATGACGGAATAAGTGTCTGCACAGACAGGTTGTTCGCGTCACTTCACCCATGAGGAAGGGCGATCTCGATGGACTCCTCGCTCATCCCGACGCCGGCGGCATGGTGGCGCCCGCCCGGGAGGCCGGTCGCCACCGTGACCGTGAGGGGCCCAGCGCCCGCAACACTGTGAAAGGACGGATGACATGGCCGACAGCACCCTGCCCGAGCCGGTGAAGCTCGGTGACCGCGTGACCTACGACGTACCCGCCGAGCGTGTCGCCCGCGCGACACTCACCCGCTCCGAGACCGGGAATCTGCAGGACGTCCACCTGCTCTACCAGCTGGACGCCGCCTACCGGCGCGCCGCGGCCGACGACTCGATCTCCGTGTTCGTCCTCGCCGCGGAGGGCCAGGACTTCTCGATCGGGCACGACGTCGATGGGCTCTTCAGCACCGACGGCATGGACCAGGTGACGCTGGAGGGCGGACTGGGGCTCGGCGGCGTCGAGGGCGATATGGCCTGGGAGAACGAGGTCTTCCTGCAACTGCACTGGCGCTGGCGCAACTTCCCCAAACCGAGCATCGCCGCGGTTCAGGGGCGCGTGTTCGCCGGCGGCTTGATGATCACGTGGCCCAATGACCTGATCGTGGCCAGTGAGGACGCGCGCTTCGCCGACCCGGTCACGGCGTTCGGGATGAGCGCCGTCGAGCTGTTCATGCATCCGTGGGAGTTCGGTGCGCGCCGTGCGAAGGAACTGCTGCTCACAGGCGACGTCCTGACGGCGGCAGAGGCCAAGGAAATCGGCATGGTCAGCCGGGTGGTCCCCCGAGCCGACCTGGAGTCGGCCACGCTGGCCCTCGCCGAGCGGATCGCGACCCGCCCCACCGCCGGGCTGAAGATGGCCAAGAGGGCCGTGAATCAGACCCTGGAGATCCAGGGCCAGTGGAACGCGCTGCAGGCGGCCTTCAGCCTGCACACCCTCGGCCACGCCAACAACAGGATCGTGAACAACGGCTCCTACATCGACCCCGCGGGCTTTCCGCTGGTCGCTGACATCTGGGAACTGCCGCAAACGGATGCCTGAGTTTCCATCCCCACCGGCAGTGCGGTGATGACCGCCCAACCAGTCAGGGCCCGGGCGTGCTGCAACACCTACCCGGAGGCCGTGCCGGTGTCCGCCGGGCCGCAGGTGATCGGCAAGCGGTTCACCTGCGGCCGGTGCGGTCACCGCGGGCTCGCCCCCTCGTCGCTCTCCGGCCCGAGGCGTGACCAGATCCGCGTGAGGTCGCGCAGGTCGTCGTCGTCCAAACGGTCGAGGAAGAGTCGGCGCAGGTCGGCATGCTGCTGCTTCCATGCCTTGCGCAGGAGGTTGTGCCCATCGGGTGTCAGGACGGCGACGTAGCCGCGTCCGTCCCCGGCCGCACGCTGACGCTCGATGAGCCCGCGGCGCTCCAGCCGGTCGGCGAGCCGGGTGAAACCACCGGTGGACATCAGCCGATCCCTGGCCAGCTCGGACATCCGCATGCCGGAGCGACCGGCTCGACCGAGCAGGGACAGGACACTGTACTCGGCCATGCTCACGCCCAGTGGCGCGATCCCCGCCTCGATCTCACGCCAGATGCGGTCGTGGGCATAAAGGAAACCTCGCCAGGCCTCGTTCTCAAGGTCGCTCAGACGTGGAGTCGCCACCCCCGCAGCATACCGTGACCGCCGTCCTCATCGCCCGGTGTACATGTCTGCGCAGGCAGTACACTGGAAGGAATATCTATCTGCGCAGACACCTTGTTATGATCAGAACACCGAACGGCATCCGCACGAGGACCGTATGGAGAGCACGTTGCCCACCACAGTCGCCGGGGAGCGATCCCCCTTCGAGATCGGCTTCATGACGTTCGCCGAGATCATCGCCGACCCAGCTACCGGTACGCTTCCTTCCGCGCACCAGCGCGCCCGGGAAACCATCGAGCAGGCGCGGCTCGCCGACGAGGCCGGACTCGACCTGTTCGCCGTCGGCGAGCACCACCGCACCGACGTCGTCGGCTCGGCCCCCTCCGTCGTCCTGACCGCAGCCGCCCAGGCCGCCACGAACATCAGGCTGACCAGCGCGGTCACCGTGCTCAGCTCCGACGACCCGGTGCGGGTCTGGGAACAGATCGCCACACTCGACCAGCTCTCCGGAGGCCGGGCCGAGATCATCGCCGGCCGCGGCTCCTGCACCAAATCACCAGCAGACCATCGACCTGTACCGAGAAGCCGCACAGCAGGCCGGGCACGACCCCGCCACGCTGCGCACCAGCATCAACCTCCACGGCTACGTCGGGCGTACCAGCCAGGACGCCCGCGACACGATGTACCCCTACTTCGCGCAGGGCATGATGGCCAACAACCACCAGCGTGGCCGCGGGTTCGCGATGCCGCGGGCCGCCATCGAAGCCCAGCCCCCAACGCCGGACTCGTCGTCGGCAGCCCGCATGAGGTCATCGAGAAGCTGCTGGCCTACCACGAGCTCTACGGCCTGGACCGCGCCCTGATCCAGATCGGCTTCGGCGGGATGCCGCAGCAGGACGTCCTCAAGGCGATCGAACTGCTCGGCGCCGAAGTCGCCCCCGTCGTACGCCGCGAGGTCGGCTCCCGGAAGGAGCAGGCGGCGTGACCACCACCGTGAGCGACATCCTCACGCTCGTGGCGACTCACAAGAGGCCGGCTGACTGACACCAGCCGCGTCACGGTGACCACAAGGGAAACAACCAAGGAGAAAGTCATGCCGCACACGCCACTTACCGCCGACAACAGCGCGGTCGTCCTCATCGATCACGAGGTCGGTTTCTCGAACCTCATCGGATCGCACACGATCGATGAGAACCTCAACGGCACGCTCGCGCTGGCCAAAACCGCGAAGCTGTTCAACCTACCGCTGATCGTCACCGCCGCTCCCGAGGACTTTCCCGCAGGCCCTCTCTACCCCGAGCTCGCGCAGGTCCTCGGCGACACTCCCGTCATCCACCGTCCACCGGTCTTCGACGCTTTCGAGAACGACCAGTTCGCTGCGGCCATCGAGGCCGCCGGACGCAAGAAGCTGATCATGGCGGGCATCCAGACCGACGTCTGCCTCGCCCTGACCGCCTTGACCGCTCTCGACCGCGGCTACGAGGTCTACATCGTCGTCGACGCCTCTGCGGCGACCACCAAAGAGACACACGACACGGCGGTCATGCGACTCGTTCAGGCCGGCGCGATCCCCGTCAACTGGCTCGCCGTCGGCTCGGAGATCCTCCGCGGTTGGGTCGACCAGCCGCTCGCACCAGCGTTCGGGGAGCTTATCTACGAGCACCTGCCGTCCTGGCGGCACAACCACGTGGCGAGCGACGCCATCGCGAAGTACGCCACCAAGTAGTCCCCTAACCGCACCCCGGGCCGGGCGTGCTCCCGCAAAAGGCCGCCCGGTCCGGTCGACCTCTCTGCCGAGCCGCGCCGGGCCTCGCGCGTTGCCCGAGTATTCGTCCGCGGCCGTGTCGGCGGTGGACGCCGGGCTGACACCGGCGACGTGAGTGTAAAAGGCGGCTCGGCTCGTGGTTGGGAAGGTCGGCCGGTACCGGCGGGTGAATAGTCGATGGTCCAGTGGCGTCCGGACAGGACACCTCATTAGTCTTCAGCTGATCTTCAATAAGGGGGATTTATGGAGGCGCTACAGCTCGAAGATCCGCGGACGATGGGCGACTATCGGCTGATTGGTCGGCTCGGTGCGGGAGGCATGGGGCAGGTCTATCTGGGCCGGTCCCGCGGCGGGCGCATGGTGGCCGTGAAGCTGGTGCACGCCAACCTGGCCGCGGACCCGGTCTTCCGGCAGCGGTTCCGGCACGAGGTGGAGGCGGCGCGCCGGGTCGGCGGCCAGTGGACGGCACCGGTGCTGGACGCCGACACCGAATCGGATGAGCCGTGGGTGGCCACCGGCTATGTTCCCGGTCCCACGCTGGCGGACACGGTCGAGCGGCACGGTCCGCTGCCCGAGCTCTCCGTTCTCGCGCTGGCGTCGGGGCTGGCCCGCGCGTTACAGGCTGTGCACGCCCATCGACTGATCCACCGCGACCTCAAGCCGTCCAACGTGATGGTGACCATCGACGGCCCACGGGTGATCGACTTCGGCATCGCGCGGTCGGTGGACGCCGGCGTGGCGACCCGCACCGGGGCCCTGATCGGCTCGCCCGCCTTCATGTCGCCCGAGCAGGCGCGGGGGGCGGAACCGAGCCCGGCCGGCGACATCTTCAGCTTGGGGTCGGTGCTGGCCTACGCCGCGACCGGACGTCGACCGTTCGGCGCCGACGTCGACAACGTGCACGCGGTGCTCCTCCAGGTCACGCAGGGAGACCCGCAGTTGGGCAGGCTGTCCGGACCGGTTCGCACCCTGGTGGAGGCATGCCTGGCCAAAGCACCGGAAGATCGCCCCACACTCGAGGCGATTCTAAGATCTTTGCCCCCGTTCCCGCGGATCTGGTTGCCCGGGGAGGTCGCCACCGAACTGGGTCGGCATACCGCCGGCCTGCTCGACCTGGAGACCCCCGACCTGGAGGCGGCTCACGCCGCACCGTCCCCGCACCCCGGCCCTCCCGGGAGCGGCCACACCAGCACGGCCTCCTTCCGGCGCCGTCCGGCACCGCGCCGCCGGCTGTACCCCGCCCTCGGCGCCGTCGCGGCCGTCGTGATCGCGGCGACCACGGTCATCGCGCTCACCGGCGATGATGGAGAGGCTACCGCCGGGCGGAACACCGGCACCAAAGAACAGGGCACCAAAGACGAGAGCGTCAACGGCGTCGTGCCGCCCGCCATGGTCGGGACGTGGGAGGGAGAGGTCGAACAGGCCGGCACCGAGACATGGTGGCAACGCCGGATCACCCTTTCCCAGGGGGCACTCGGCCAGGACGTCGCCAGGATCATCGTGGCCCAGGAGCCCGGGATGTTCTGCGAGTACGTCGGAAGGCTGGCGTCCAGCTCACCCGCCGTCGATCTGCGTCCACGCCTCACCAGAAGCATCCCGCCGGGCAGATGCGAGGACGACCCGCCGCAGAAGATGACGTTGAAAGGCGCGCAGGTCCACTGGGCCGCCGGGAAGGTGTCCGGCGATCTCTCACGCGCTCGCCACACGGCGGTACCGGCCGATCTCCACGGCCGCTGGGTCGGGTCCGACGGAAACGGTCTGCATAGGGAGTTCGACATCGGTGACGGCGCCGTCGGCACCGAGGCCGTTCGGACCCGGGTGGGCGCTCCAGGCGGTCCCGCCTGCGAGACCGCCGGCGTGCTCGTCTCGGCAGACGATCCGATCATCTTCCTGGCCACCCGCTTGATCAGCCGGACCTCCGGCTGTTCACTCAACCCGGCTCTGCAGGCTTTCAAGCTGGAAGCCCAAGGCTTGACCTGGGGGTACGGGGACGCAAGCAATGGCGACAGTGCCCAGCTGCGCCGCCCCTGACATCGACTGCCGTACCCGACGCAGCGTTACCGCGGCGCCGAAGACCGCACGGGCCCTCCCCCCGGAGTGTGGACACCCTGAGCGCCCTGGATCATGGAAGGTCTGGGGGTAAGAGGGGTCCCGTGTGAGGATGAAGGTCTACTCCGAGGAGTTCAAGGCCGACGCGGTGGCGTTGTACCTGTCGGATCCGTCGCGGACGTATGCGTCGGTGGCCAGGGATCTGGGTGTCAACCGGGAGACGCTGCGTCTGTGGGTGCGGCAGGCCCGTGCCGGGCAGACCGGCGGGCGGCAGGCCGAGGGTGGCAGGCCGGCCCGGCGGCCCGAGCCGGGTGCTGGCCCGGTAGCCTCCGACGCCGTGCTTGAACAGGAGAATCGGCAGCTGCGCGCCAAGGTGCGCGAGCTGGAGGCCGAGCGCGACATTCTGCGTCGGGCGGCCAAGTATCTCGCGGGAGAGACGAACTGGTGAGTCGCTTCCAGTTCGTTGAGGACCATCGTGAGCTGTTCAGCGTCAAGCGGCTGTGTCATGTCCTTGAAGTCTCCCGGTCGGGCTACTACCGGTGGCGGGAGGCCCGCCGGGCCCGGGCCGAGCGGCGCCGTGCCGACGAGGCGCTGGCCGAGCAGATCCGCCGGATCCACGCCGATCAGGACGGCACCTACGGGTCGCCGCGGGTCACGGCCGAGCTGCGCGGTCAGGGGTGGCGGGTGAACCACAAGCGCATCGAGCGGGTGATGCGCGCCTTCGACATCGTCGGCGTGCACCTGCGCAGGAAGGTCCGGACCACCGTGCCCGAGCCCTCCCACCAGAAGGTGGGCGACCTGATCAAGCGGACTTCTGCGCCCCGGCACCGAACCAGCGGTACGTGGGCGACATCACCTACCTGCCGGTCGCAGACGGCAGGTTCCTCTACTTGGCGACCGTGATCGACCTGTACTCACGCCGGCTGGCGGGCTGGTCGATCGCCGACCACATGCGCACCGAGCTGGTCATCGACGCGTTGGAGGCCGCGGCCCGCACCCGTGGCGGGCGGCTGGACGGCGCCGTCTTCCACTCCGATCACGGCGCCCAGTACACCTCGGCTGACTTCGCCGCCGCCTGCGCCCGCCTGGGCGTCGTCCAGTCGATGGGCGCGGTCGGCACAAGCGCCGACAACGCCCTGGCCGAGGCGTTCAACGCCAGCCTGAAACGAGAGACCCTGCAGGGCCGCAAGCGCTGGTCCGGGCCACGCCAGGCCCGGCTGGCGGTGTTCCGGTGGGTCACGCGCTACAACACCACGCGCAGGCACTCGGCCCTCGGCCACACCAGCCCGATCAACTACGAACAACAGACCGATAAGGTGGCTCAAGCCGCATAACAACCGGTGTCCACACTTCGGGGGGAACCCCCGTTCAACGAGCTGATCGCCAACTGCGTCATCTACTCCAACGCCTGCGACATCACCGACGCCGCCAACGCCCTAGCCGCCGAGGGCCACCCCGTCGACACCGAGGACCTGGCCACCGTCTCGCCCTACATCACCACCACACCATCCGCCGGTTCGGCAACTGGACCCTCAACCTCACCCCGCCCGATCAGACCCGACCACGCGCTTGGACCTGGAACCGCGCGTGCTGTTCGGTACACCGCCTGCCTGAGTCCCCACCCGGCGCTGTTCCGTTAGGGGATCCCCCACCGGAACACCGGCCAGCCGAGACGGACATCCAGGTCGAACTGTTCCGTAAGAGTGTTCCGCGAACTGTCCCGGTGACGGGGCCCTATCCGGAACACTGGAGCCCGTGAACGCCGTCAACGCCGCGCCGAACGCGATCCGGGTCGGCTACGCCCGCTGCTCCACCGACGAGCAGGACGTCGTGCTCCAGACCGATCAGCTGCTCGGGCTCGGCGTGCCCGAGGATCGGATCTACATCGACCGGGGTTTCTCCGGGACCACCCGCCGCAACCGCGCTGGCCTGGACCGGGCGCTGGCCGCGGTGTGGCCCGAGAGCGTGTTCACCGTGACCGAGTTCGACCGGTTCGCCCGCAACATGGCCGAGGCCAACCAGATCCTCACCGACCTGTCCGACCGCGGCGTGCTGTTCGGGCTCGGCGGGTCGGTCTACGACTGGAACGACCCGTTCGGCCGACTGTTCCTGCAGACCCTGGCGATGGTGGCGGAGTTCGAGGCGAACCTGGGCCACCTGCGCACCCGCGAGGGCATGGCCCTGGCCAAGAAGAACGGCAAGCTGAAGGGCAAGCAGCCCAAGCTGCCCGAGCCAGCGCGGCGTTCCATCCGCCGCCGCTACGCCGAGGGCGAGGTCTCCCTCGCCGACCTGGCCACCGAGTACAGCGTCGGCCGTTCCACCATCCACCGCATCATCCACGACCCGACGCCCGGGCCGAACTGACGGCCAGTCTCGTTCCCTCCACACCAAAGGGTGAGTACCGATGTTCGATGAGCAGGAGGAAGGGCCGGAGTTCGGGTACGCGGTGGACGCTGGCCGAGGACGAGCCCGGCTAGCGCTAGCCGACCCGGCCCTGCGCGGTGCAGGGGCCGAGGGGCGGATCAGGTTCGCCAACGCGCCGTCAGCAGGCGTTGCGCGGGGGGCAGCCCGGGCAGGTCGGCGCGCGGCTGGGCGGCGAGGCCGCCCAGGGCGATCGCGATCAGGCGGCGCCGGGCGGCCCGCGCTTCGGTGGTGAGCGCGGGGTCGTCCACGTCCTGGATCTGCTCGACCAATGGCGACCGGCCCAACTGCTCGATGAGCAGGAGGACGTCGGTCGCCGTCACGTCCCGGCGTAGTCCGCCGCACTCGTGCGCGCGGTCCACCAGGACAGCGAAGTCCCGGTCTGCCGAGGCCGCGAGGCCGGCCATCTGCGGGGGCAGCGACGTCAGCCTCCCCAGCGGGGCCAGCGTGCCCTGGCCGTACTCGACGCTCTCGACGACCAGGTTCTGCAGTCCCTGCCACGGGTCGGGGTGGTCGGCGGCCGTCCGCACGGTCGCTATCCACTGCTGGTTCGACAGCACCAGCAGCCGTTCGTACAAGGCGGCCTTGCCGTTGTAGCGCCGGTAGAGCGTGCCCACGCCGACCCCGGCGGCCTCGGCGATCGCGTTGACCGAGGCGTGCACCCCGTCGCGCGCGAACACCCGCCGGGCGGCCTGCAGGAGGGCTTCGTCGTTACGGGCGACCTCGGCCTGCCGGGCCTGCTGCTGTTTGGAGACACCCATGCCGGTCATCCTAGACCTTGCGGAGCGAATGACTCCGCAGTAGTGTCCTCGATCTGCGGAGCGAATTGCTCCGCACTGAAAGGGAAACGAGGACCCTATGCACTCGACCAAGACCGTGCTCGTCGCCGGAGCGACCGGAAACCAAGGCGGTGGCACCGCCCGGGCGCTGCTCGCCGACGGCTGGAACGTACGGGCCCTGGTGCGCGACGCGGACGCGGTCCCCGCCCGCGCCCTGGCCCGCGCCGGCGCGACCCTGGTGCGCGGCGACCTCGATGATGCGGAGTCACTGGCCCGGGCGGCCGCCGGCGCCCACGGCGTGTTCAGCGTCCAGCCGCTGGCCGTCACCGAGGAGGAACTGGCCACCGAGGTCCGCCGCGGGATCGCCCTGGCCGACGCCGCCCGGGTCGCAGGAGTCGCGCACCTGGTCTACAGCTCCGTCGACGGCGCCGAACGCGCCACCGGCATCGACCACTTCGAGTCCAAGACCCGCATAGAGGAGCACATTGCCGCCACCCTCCCGTCGGCGACGATCCTGCGGCCGGTGTTCTTCATGGACAACCTGCTGTGGTACGCCGACGCCACCAACGAACGCGTCCTGGAACTACCGGTGGTCCCCGACCGCCCGATGCAGATGATCGCGGCCTCGGACATCGGCCGGATCGCCGCCAAAGCGTTCGCCGAACCCGATGCCTATCTCGGCGCCCGGCTGGCGATCGCCGGGGACGCCGTCAGCTTCGAGCAGGTGGCGGCGGCTTACCAGCAGGTGACCGGTGTCCCCACGCGGCTGGCGCCCAAGCCGATCGAGGAACGGATGTACCAGTGGTTCGCAGAGGACGGCTACCAAGCCGACATCCCCACCCTGCGCACCGACTTCCCCTGGCTTCAGCGCTTCGACGCCTTCCTGCGCAACGCGCTCATCCCCGACCGCTCCCCCCACTGACCCCGCCGCCATGCCCGTACCGGCCGCAGCGGCCGCCCCCGGCCCCCGCATTCAGAAAGCGAGATCGTCGTGAACCCCGATCCCACCCCATCCACCGACGTCAGCGCCATCGCACGGGTCGTGGCCGCCGTCGAACACACCCAGTGCACCAAGGACACCGAGGGCTTCTTGGCACTGTTCCACCCCGACGCGCTGTGGACGACCGCCCAAGGCAAGGTCCTGGTCGGTCTGGACGCCATCGCCGAGTTCACCCGCGCCGTGCTACCGAGGGCCGACTGGGACGGAGACGTCACCTACCAAGCCGTCCACACCCGGTTCCTGCGGCCGGACGTGGCGGCCGTCAAGGTCAGGCAGGTCTACCACGCCCCCGACGGCGCTTCCGAGGGCACCCCGCTGTACATCATGACCAAGCAGGACGACGGGGCCTGGCTGCTGCACGCCGGCCAGAACACTCTGGTCCGAGCCGATTGAGCATCACCGCGTCGCCGCCCCATTCCGCAGCGGCCTGGGGTGCCGCCGGTCGCTCGGGTGCCCGGGCCCCGCAGCCGGCCCGGCGTCCTCCCCAGCGTCAGGACGACCGAGCCGGCCAAGCGTCGTCCCGGCTACGCCAACTTCGCCGTCGCCGAGCCTCCGCTCAAGCTCGTCCTGATCGAGGGCAAGGACGAGGAGGCCACTC